>JBDRPR010000593.1:0-16943 GCA_043826845.1 Bacteroidota bacterium | reverse complement strand
TTTATTATTAACCTAAATCATATTACCATGAGAAAAATTTTAACTTTTTTATCGCTTGGGGTAATTCTCCTAATGGGATTTACTTCATGCAAAACTGTTGTAATGCCTTATGCTACAAGTGTAGAGAAAATAGGCACTCTGCAAATTGGGATGAAAAAAGCAAAGACTCCTGAATTACTCGGGGTTTATCCCTTTGATATCTATCAAAATTCTATTGATGGATGTGAAATACATCATTATCAATATAGAACAATCGGAAAAGGTCGTATGGGGTCATCGACTACAGAATCAAGTCTTACTTCCGGAGTAAAAAAGACAATGAATTTTAATGATTTGTATCTTATATACAGACAAGGTTCTCTTGAAGCTTTATTCACAGGAAGCGGAATAGATGATGGATATAATAATTTGTATTTTAATGGTTTGGTGAAAGAAGAATGTAATAATGATGAAGCAACTTATATCATACAGGAAATTAAACTGGACACTATTGTTGAAGAATCTAAATGTGAGTATTGCGATCTGATAAAGGAAATAATTTCTGCAGGTGGTGGTGCTGTTAATGTTAATATCCCTTTACCTATGGATGTTTTTCAAGATAAAAAACAGGTAGTTGTAAGCAGGGAAAAGTCAAAAGCCAAGAAGGAAAAAAGCAGTCGTGGTAGCGGAATGGTTCGTTTATTCAGATAATATTATTAACAAATTAAAAGCGTAAAATCATGAAAAATAAAATATATATAATTGTTGTTATTGCAGCTTTAGCAGGATTACTTTTCCAGAGTTGCAGTGTTATGGTCGAACCATATTACACAAATGTTAAAAAGCTTTATACAGTTGAACCAGGTCAGAATGTTCAGAAAATTAATGAATTGTTAGGAATTGGTCCTTATGATTTTTATTATAATTTTTCTGAAGGTACAATTGTTTATGTTTATAAATACAAACATTTATATCATAAAATGAATATAGTACTTAATCAGCCTGATACTAGAAATGAAATGTTTTTAAATACCGGAGGAGTAGATTATTACAGAGAGCCTGCAAATATTTATATGACATTCGATCAGAATACAGGTAAATTAATTGGCTATCATACTGATGCAGGTAGAGAAAACTCTACTTATGTAATGAGACATGAAAATTCACTGAGAGAAATCAACAGGGATTATAAATTGTACGAAAAATTATATGTTCCACAAAGAAAGAAAAAAAGTGGATTTTTAACAAAATAATCTGAAATAATTATTGTTGAAGGGTGCGTAATATTGCACCCTTTTTTATTTCGAAAAATAGAACATTCCTTCAAGTGAAGTACTTTCCCAAGGAACCTGCTTCCCGTTTGATTCTTCCCTGACTGTCTTTCTTACTTTTTTAAAGACTTCTTCTATTGTGGTATTTGGACTTTTAATATGCTGTAATAAGGCAGAGGTATATAAACCATTCTTTCCTGATCCATCAAATGCATAACTGCCTGGGGAAGTAGCATAAGCAATAATTGATCCTGAAGGAGCATCCATAAATGCGAGTCCTTGGCTACCTGAACTTCTCCAACTGCGTTGAAACGGATTGTCACGGCATGCGTCAAGAATAATTATATTTGTTTTTGACCCGGCATCTTCCATATTTGCCAAAATTCTGTCTGCTCTCACACAATCGTATTCAACCTGATTTTCATTTTCAATTTTTGCATCCACCGGAATCAGATAATTAATACCGTTCACCTGCATGCCATGTCCAGCATAAAAGAACAGCCCAATGTCGAAATTTACAAGCTTGCTGCCGAATTCATCCATAGCAGATTTCATAATTTTCTGATCCGCGTCAAGATACTTTAAAACTGTAAATCCCAAACTTTTAAGCGCATTATATAATGAGTCAGCATCGTTGCATGGATTCCTTAGTGTTCCTCCGTTTATATAGTTGGAATTTCCGATTACAAGTGCAAGTTTTTTATAACTTGATGTATCAGAATCTTTTATAATATTGAATTTAAAAATAGAAGGATTTCCCTGAATATCGGTTGCTTTGATTGTTGCAACAGTTTTTTCTGATGTAAGTTTGAAATTTGTACTGAAATAACCATCAGCTTTATTGTCAATTTTATTCCCGTTTATAGTAATTGTTTGAATACCGACCTTACTTGTTGCTGTCCCTATTATTTGAATGTTATCTTCTTTTGTATAACATACACCGTTTAATAACTCAGGTTCTGCAATTTGAATTACAGGAGTCTGATGATTTGTAATCGGTTGTGTCGTTTCTTGCAAGTAGGAAACATATATATGATCAACATAAATACTTATTACATCAAGTGCTATAAACCCAAGGCTATATCCTTTAAAATTTGAGAAATCAGCATCGATTATATAATTTTCGTTCAGAAAAAAATGGAACTTGTCTCCGGTTTTTCTAATTGTTATTTTGTTAAAATCATTTAATTTCAGGAATTTGGATTGCCATGATAAAAATTGCTCATCCTTCCCGAATTCATCAACTTTGGCAATACTGTAACCTGTATTATTTAGCATAAATGCAAAAAAGTTATAATCATCAGATCCCCACATAAATCCGCAACCTGAATTTTCATTGATTTTTGATTTTAACGAGACTTCAATTTCAAAATCTTTTGTGTCATCAAAAAAAACTTCTTTTGAAATTGTGCTCAGAGCATCCTGCTCAGAAATACGGAATATCAGATTATCATCCGAAATCATAGTGAGTTTCGGTCCGTTTGTTCCTAATTCCCATTTATTTGAATTATCAACAAAATCTTCTTTGAAAATAATGATTTTTTGATCATCATTAAAATCATAATAATTGGTTTGAGAAAAAGAAAGGAAAGGTGATAAAACTAAAATGAACAATAATAACTTATTGCACCTGATCATTATGTTTTCAATTTTTGCTGTGAATACTATGACAAACCTACATAAATATTCTTAAATATTAACAAAGTCACATATTTTTTTTATTTCAGATTTGTACAAAGCAAAATGAAAAAAATAAATAATAATGTAAAGTTGTTTATGTCTTTCTTTTGTTTTGATCGATTTAAAAGTATATTTGCATAATTATAAAATATAATGAAAAAAATTTGCACTGTCCTCGTACTTTTTTTAGTTGCCAATTTATTAATTATTGATACTCAGGCTCAAAGCAGAATGCGTAAAGGACCATATCTTATTTATCCTGGAAATAATACGGAAATGATGGTTCTTTGGCAACTGGATACTACAATTAACTGCACAATTATATGGGGAAATGATACTACATATCAGGATGGAACATTAATAACGACTGAAAAGGATAGTCTGGTTGACGGACATCAGCATATAATTACTTTAACTGGTCTTATTGCTGATACTAAATATTTTTATAAAGTTACAGAAAATGGAATTGAGCATAAAGGTTCATTTGTTGCAGCACCATACGACTCTGACAATTGTATAGTTTTTTATGCCTATGGAGATACTCGTTCACTTCCGGCTCACCATGACAGTGTATTAAAAAGCTTGATGGATGTAATAAACTCAGCAAATCAAAATCAATCTATCTTAATTCATTCAGGTGATTGGAATTCAAATGAAGGTGAAACATACTGGAATTCAGAGTATTTTAACAGAAGCTATTCTAACATTATAGACGCTCAGGCAAATATACCAATTAATGGGGTTAGAGGAAATCATGAAGGAATCGCAGTCACATTTTTAAAATACTGGCCATATGATTCATTAGGAAATTTTTATTATTCATTTGATTATGGCCCGGCTCATTTCACTATGGTTGATCAGTATGTTGATTATTCAGATACTTCAGTTCAATACGCCTGGATACAGTCTGATCTGGCTGCTTCAGCAAAAGAATGGAAATTTATTGTATTGCACGAACCTGGTTACAGTGACCTGGCTGCTCATCCTAACAATGTTCAGGTTCAGACATATATAGAACCATTATGCATTCAATATAATGTTCAGGCAGTTATTGCCGGACACAATCATATGTATGCACATTGTAATGTGAATGGAATTCATCATATAACCACCGGTGGTGGTGGCGGACCTTTGTATTCTGTTTCAGGAACAGGAACCGGTCTTCTTGCGTCAGAGAGTACTTTGCATTTTGTGAAATTTACTTTATGCAATGACATTTGCATAGTTGAAGCAATTCGTCCTGATGGAACAATCGCTGATATGTTTGAAATTTTTCCTTTAGTGCCTGTTAATCAAAATATTTTATCTAATGTTGGCTTTTTCCCGAATCCGGCAACTGATGTTCTTAATATTGATATAAGAAAGTTGTATTCAGAAAAAGTTAAAATTGAAATATTTAGTTCTGAAGGGAATTGTGTTTACCAACAAACCATTAATTATAAACCGGAATTTGAGATTGAAACCTCAAAGTTTTCAAAAGGGATTTACACCATCAATATTTCAGGTATTGGTTTTTGCGAATCAGGGAAAATTATGTTTGAATAAACATAGATTTTAAATTATTGCAATGTATCGCTTTGAATTTCAATAGAATCATTATTAGGGACAGTTTCTGTGTCATAACAGGTCACTCTTTCTCTTGATGACCCGCAAGAATTTATTGATATCATCCCGATTATCATCCCGCCGATAATTATCTTACGTTTTAATAGTTGCTTATTCCCAGTATATTTACCTAATATTGATATTATCTGATATTTTAATTTTAGGAGTATAATATATATCTTCATAGCAATAATAATTAAAAGTTTTAATAATAATTAATTTATTTCGTTCCAGATTAGTGCTGCAGCTCCCAGTACGGCAGCATTTGAATCTTCAATCAATGAAGGAATTAATTGTACTTTGTTTTTATAAATAGGTAAAAGAAATTCTTCCATGTATTTTTTTGTCGGTTTAAAAATTAATTCTCCTGCTTTTGCCAGACCTCCATATAGAAATATTGCTTCAGGACTAGTGTGAGCAATTGCATCAGCAAGTTTAATCCCAAGAATTTTTCCGGTAAATTCAAACGCTTCTAAAGCAATTTCATCGCCATTCCGGGCAGCATTATCAATATCAACTCCAGAAAAATCAGATATTTCACGCAACAAACTGGGTTTGTCAGATTTTTTTAGCAATTCAAATACTGTTTTTTTAAGTCCAGACGCTGAAACATAGGTTTCCAAACACCCCTTTTTACCACATCCGCAACTTCTGCCCTCAGGATCAACAGTGGTATGCCCGATTTCTCCTGCAAAACCATCATGCCCGTACACAATCTGACCGTTTACAACAATTCCACTGCCCAATCCGGTTCCAAGTGTTATTACAATAAAATCCTTCATGTCAATAGCTCCGCCATACATCATTTCTCCCAGCGCAGTTGCATTGGCGTCATTTGTCAGAACAACCGGTAAATCAAAATATCTTTTAATGGATTCAGAAACGTTTACAATGCCATACCAATTCAGATTAGGTGCGTATTCAATTGTACCTTTATAATAATTTCCATTTGGAGCACCAATTCCAATACCTGATAAAATGTATTTCGATGATATTGGTTGGAAAAGTGATTGAATTCGGGCAGAAAGCTCTTTTATAAAATCCTCAAATACTGCAAAATTTTTAGTCGGAAAACTATCTTTAACAATACATTTTCCAAGGTAATCTACCAGACCATAAACAGTGTTAGTCCCACCTATATCTATTCCTGCAACGATTTTGTTCATGAAAAATTACTAATAAAACGGACATAAATATATTGTATTAATGAATATGAAATTTATGTTTTTGAACTTTTATTTTTAGAAATCCCATATCCGTCTAATTGAAAGTGACTTTCACCTGAGCAAGCTATGCATAATTTTTTATTTCCTTTTGACACAATTCTGGTTGACATTGTATTTTCATTGCAAATATCACAAATAATACTTTTATGCGAAGGAGCATAGGGAGGTAGTTTAATTACAACTTCTTCAATTTTAAAAAGATTGTCGAAATCCAGTGAAAGAATATTTAATGCTGCCTTGTAGCCTGCTTTTTTAAAATCTTCTTTCGCTTTTTCAGAATGATTTTTTTCTGAAACCAGTTTTTTAAATTCTTCTGAAAAACCAGGAAAAGTGCTTCTGATTTTTTCTTTGGATGTATTTAATTCTGAAATGCGAATACCTTTCCCATTTCGTAATGAAATTGTTAAGGCAAGTTTTCCGAAATCTTTAAATATCAAAGAATTGTTTCCAAAAGTGCATCCGGTAACAAACTGAATTCCGTCGGAAAAGCAATTGTTAGTTTCAACAATACTTATTAAATCTTCCAGCCCGTCAGCAGATTCATTTATATAATTCATCCCCCTGACAGCTGCATATACTCCTAACGCAATTCCATGGCAAAAATGCCCGTGAATCTGAGCAGACATTATAAGAAGTTTTTTCAGATTATTTTCTCTTATTAGCAATTCGATTTCTTCTCTTGGATTGACATAAAAATCTGTATTGTTCATTTTTTTAGAAATGATTATTATAGAAAATTAATAGTATTGATTTTTTTTCCTAGTTTTGATTTACAAATTTAAACATTGTATTGAAATGAAAAAGCTTTTACTTATTTTATCGTCCGGATTTGTAAGTTCTACCTTATTGCTCTCACAAAATATTGATTATCCATCTGCAGATTTGATTGTAACAGGTAAGTTAAAAGCAGACAATAAATTAAATTATAAAGTAACAGATTTCATTCCTGTGATTGGTGATGATGCTCTCTGCTATGCATACATTTATTCACTGACACCAACAGGTTACGTTGTTGTGACTGCAATTGATGATCTTCCTCCCGTAATTGCATATTCTTATAACACCGAAATTGACTCTGAAAGTAAACTGTACAATATTTTAAAAAAAGATATTAAACTTCGTATTGATAACCTTGACAGAATTCCGGCAGAGATCACTGATGAAAGAAATCATCTCAAAAATTTACTGATTTCCGGTTCATATTCGAACGACAGATATGATCAATGGCCTCCGGCAGGTTCAACTTCAACTGGTGGCTGGCTTGAAACCAACTGGACTCAGAATGCTCCTTATAATAATATGTGTCCGATGGATCCTGTTACAGTTGTAAGAAGTATTGCCGGTTGTCCATCGGTGGCAATGGCAATGATTGTTAACTTTCATGAGACTTTAAACGGAGTTTTTTTTGACGACAACGATGATTATTATCACAATTATGCCGGAAGGCAGTACTGGATTGATGATGATTCGTTTACAATAAAATTTCCTCCTTTTCCTGAATTGAATTTGTATTTGGATACACTCGAACAACACCTTCAGGCTGGCTATTCATTGACAAATAATGACAAAGCCTCTCTGGTTTTTGCTTGTGGTGTTGCCGCTACTCAGGTTTATACTTCTTCAGGCTCAGGTACTTTTGGAGTTGATCAGGCTTTTGAAGCTTATCAGAAATTTAATTTTCCATATATTGAATTATTGTTTGAAAGTGATACGGATTTATATTCAAGAATCATCAGCAATATTATTGATACTTTACCGGTACATCTTGCTATTGTTAATCAGACATGGACTTCAGGGCACAATGTTGTAATCGACGGTTATAATACTGACGAATACTTTCATTTGAATTTTGGCTGGGGTGGCAACAGTAATGGCTGGTATTTGTTACCTGATGAAATTCCTTACGGACTAACTGTAGTTGAAGGAGCAATTGTGGATATAATGACAGACTCTCAGGTTTCAACTAATGAGATGCATAAGTCTGTAATAGAGATTTTCCCTAACCCTTCATCAAATTATATTCATATCAGAAATATTTTTGCTGATATTTCATCTTATCAGATTTTTTCGTCAAAAGGCGTACTAATTGATCAGAATCCCTTTGTTAATAATAAAATTAATATTTCATCTCTTCCTGCAGGAATATATCTGATTCGTATTCTGAATAAAAATGAAATTTTCCAGTGTACTTTTATTAAAAACTAAACTGCTCATTTTTTATTTATTTTATCACCCTCTCATTTATTAATTTATCAACAAATTGAAAATTGATAAATTTCTTTTGTCGAATAGTTTTTTTTATCTATGTTTGCGACAAAAAATTTAAAAAAGTAACACGATTTATGAAATGCCCATGATAAAAATTTATCACAAACCGATATGATTATTAGGGCATTCCATGTGACAATAATTTAAAAAATAAAAAAATAAACACATGAAAAAAACAATTTTATTTCTATTAGTAATCATTTGTTGTTTGATGGTCTCACATTCTCAGAATACAGTCAGGGGCAGGGTGATAAATGCAGAATCAGGGTTGGCTGTGGAAGGTGTCACCGTATCTACATTAGATAAAAATTCAAATGCGATAACGAATTCAAATGGTGTTTTCAAAATAGAGAAATACAATAAACAGGATACTTTATATTTTTCGCATCTTGGATTTGAAGTTGTAAAATTATTGCCTAAGTCAGGCAACCTAGAGATAAAAATTTCTCCGGCATCAATTCAGCTTACAGACGTAGTTGTAACGGGAACGAAATCTGAAGTAGCAAGAGAAAATGTACCATTATCAGTTTCAACAATCAGTAATATGGAGATTGAAGAAAGTGGTGAATCAGCACTTTTACCGGTAATAAGTGAAAAAATTCCAGGTTTATTTGTATCTGAAAGAGGAATAACCGGTTTTGGTGTTTCTACTGGAGCAGCCGGACAGATTTCTATAAGAGGAATTGGAGGAAGTCCAAATACTCAGGTTCTAATACTGATAGATGGACAACCTCAATATATGGGAATTATGGGACATCCATTGCCTGATTCTTACGTTGCTTCTGATGCACAAAAAGTTGAAGTTGTTAGAGGACCTGCTTCAATAATGTATGGTTCAGGTGCAATGGGAGGGGTAATAAACATCATTACAAAAAATCAGAATGCTGACGGTTATTCTATTAAAGCTGGAACTTCATTTGGTTCATACAATACCCAAAAGTATATGGCAACAGCCGGATATAAAAATAAAAAACTTAGCACATTTATTTCATTTAATCATGATTATACTGATGGACACAGGGAAAGTTCAGGATTTGATATCTATAACGGTTATGCAAAGTTGTCCTACAATATTAGCGAACATCTGGACATTACAACTGATTTTAACATTGCAAAATTTAAAACTTATGACCCGGGTCAAATAAATACCAACGATACAACATTTAAAAATAATGGCCATTGGATTGATATTATGCGAGGAAAAGCATCTTTATCAATTAATAATAAGTACGATAAATCAAATGGTGCAATTAAGGTTTTCTACAATTTCGGCGAACATAAAATCTATGATGGATTTCATTCTAAGGATATTAACACAGGTATTATCGTATATCAATCAGCGGAATTATTTAAAAATAGCAATGTTACCCTTGGTGTAGATTATAAAACTTTCGGTGGTATAGCTGAAAATATTCTTGCAATGCAGGGAGAAGGAATTGTCTTTGGTGATACTTTGCAAAGTGAATTGGGTGTTTATGCAATTGCACAGCAAAAAATATTTAGTAAACTGATAATTAATGCTGGAATTCGGTTCGAAAATCATAGTGTTTTTGGTGATGAAATGATACATCAGGCAGGTTTTTCATATCAACCGGTTGAAAATACTACAATCAAAGGAATTGTTTCTAAAGGATTCCGCAGCCCGACTATAAGAGAATTATATCTCTGGGCACCGGCTAATGAAGATTTGAAACCCGAAAGATTAATGAATTACGAGATTGGTATTATTCAAAAACTGGGCAATAAAATTAATCTTGAATTAACAGGTTTCTATATTGAAGGCGAGAATCTTATAAATACAATTATTGTAGGCGGATTACCTATCAATATGAATACTGGTGAATTTTATCATTCAGGCTGTGAATTTGTTCTGAACTACCGTCCTGTTAAGAATTTGAGAATAAACACAAACTATAGCTTTTTGCATATGGAAACTCCTTTGCTGGTGGCACCCGAACAACAATTTTATCTGGGAATAAGCTATCAATATAAAAAAATCAGACTGGCTGTTAATACTCAGTACATTGATAAACTATATACTGTAACGACAAAAAATGCTGAAAAAACTCAGTATTATACACTTATTAATACAAGAATCTGTTACATATTTAATGATTACATTACTGTCTATATTGCTGGAAACAACCTTCTTAATGAATCATATGAAATAAATTTCGATTATCCGATGCAGGGTACTAACTTTGTGGGTGGATTAAATTTCAGTTTGAACAGATATAAGGAATAATAATTAATAAGTTACTAATGAAAATGATGATAAAAACGTTACTGTTAAGTTTGTTTTTTATTGTGTACATTTATAATGATGCAATTGCACATTCAGGCAATCCAAAATACCATGTAATTATTGATACAGATGGGGCAGTTGACGATTTTCGGGCAATTTGCATGTTCCTTGCTAGCAACGACATTTGCGTTTTGGCAATCACCTGCTCTCAGGGAACATTGGAACCAAATTCAAATTATTATAAGGTAAATTCTTTATTAACAACATTATATCATGGCGGGATTTCTGTTGGAATTGGAGACAAAATTAATTATTCTTTGCCCGAATGGAACAGTTTTGCGCAAAAAATAAATTGGGGAAATGAAATTGATACAAATTTTCAAAATTGTGAAAATTCATCTGTATTGATAAACAGAACGATCAAAGATCATCCTGATAAAATTACATTAATTGCTTTAGGCTCATTAAAAACATATTCAGATTGGTTAAAAAATTATCCGGAAAATCTGGAAAAAATTGAACGAATAATATGGTTTAATAATACTGAGATAGAAAAAGGATTCAATTATTTAATAGATACTGCAAGCTTCAATTTTATAAAAAAAACAAATATTTCATTATGTATTGTATCGAATAATAGTAACGATCTGATTTGTAATGCCGAATATTTATCCTATCTAAAAAAAGCAAATTCTATATATGCACAACAAATTTACAAAGTTCACAATCAACCGCCGGTATCAGAAAAAATGAAACAAAATCATTTACAATTTTGGGACGATTTATTGCCACTTTATCTTACAGTTAATATTTTATTCAAAACCGAAAAAAAAGATAACATTAATTATGTTTCAATAGATAAATCAATTCCAGCAGGTTTTATTTACGAAACTATTGCAAGCATTTTATTATCAGGGATATCAACAAATAATAGAGTTTTTCTTTCCTTTCCGGTTGATACAATTTTGTATAAGAAAGAGTATGCAGAAATGCTTAAATCTACAATTGAAAAATATGGAGAAATAGAGTGGAAAGCCATTACATTGACAAACGAAATTCATGGACACACAGGAATTTACTCAATAATTGGAGCAAAAATGGGAATTCGTGCTTGCGAACACTTTAATGTAGGTGTTAATAATTTAAAAGTAATAACTTTTGCAGGATACAATCCTCCGTTAAGTTGCTTTAACGATGGTATTCAAATAAGTACCGGAGCAACTATCGGTCAAGGTTTAATTACAGTTTCGGATAGTGTGATCCAAATTCCGACAGTAATTTTTGAATTTAACAGACAAAAAATTAAGATTTCACTAAAAAATGAGATTTCAAAACAAATGCAGGCAGATATTAAACTTGGCATAAAGAAATACGGTATGACTGATGAATATTGGATTTATATTGAAAAATTGGCAATGAAATATTGGGCAGATTTTGATAGGCATGAGATTTTTATCCTGGAAAAAATATGAAATGCTCATGACAAACAATATCAAGATCGGGACTATCGGGAGAAATATTAATAGGGCTATTAGTAACACTGAGACTTGCGGGGTTACATCTAATCTTTTAAAAGTGAAATAATAACAGATGAAAAGTGGATTACTTATGATGAAAAAGCCATGAGCGGTATTTAGTGGAATTACCTGACTAAGGTTTTTAGTTTAAAGTCTTTGCAGAATATTTTAACATTATAAGGTAATAAATATTAAAAACCTGATACTTATATTTTATTGATTTTAAATTATATAATACAAAATAATATATGCATATCCCGGATGGTTATTTAAGTCCACAGACATATATCCCGTTATTAGGTGTGTTTGTTGTGGCTACAGTAGTAGCAGTAAAGAAAGTTAAGAAAGAAGTATCGGCCAGAAACATTCCTTACATCGGAATGGCAGCAGCTTTCTCTTTTATCATTATGATGTTCAATTTACCAATACCGGGAGGCACAACAGGTCATGCTGTGGGATCTGCCGTAATTGCAATTCTTCTTGGACCCTGGGCTGCTATGGTAGCAGTGTCAGTAGCAATTATCATTCAGTCTCTTATATTTGGCGACGGAGGAATTACTGCTATCGGAGCAAACTGTTTCAATATGGCGGTATTTATGCCTATTGTTGCATATTATATTTTTAAATTTTTTAGATCTAAGCCTGTTGCAAAGGGTAGGGTATTCATTGCTGCATTTGTTTCCGGATACCTGAGCCTTGTGTTGACTTCTATACTTACTGCAGTAGAATTTGGGATTCAACCCTTGATAGCATCTTCTCCTGACGGCAAAGCTTTGTATTGCCCTTATGACCTTAGTATTGCAATTCCTGCGATGTGCATCGAGCATATCGTTTTGTTTGGAATTATAGAAGGTTTGGTTACGGCTATGATTGTCAGGTATTTTATTAAAAATGAATCAGGACTTATATATGCCTTTAAGAAGGGAGGAAAAAATGACTAAACTTCAGAAAAAAATTCTATTTATCTTGATGGGATTATGTATTATTACACCAATAGGAATTTTTCTTCCGATATTTTTCGATGCTGGTGATGCATGGGGTGAATGGTCGGCTGAAACAATAAATGACCTAATTGGTTATATGCCTTCAGGACTTGAAAAATATTCAGAAGTGTGGAGTGCTCCCATATCAGATTATACGATGAATTCAGTGGATAATTCAGTTGTTCATCAGTCGGGGTATTATATTGTTTCAGGAATAATAGGAGCAACTCTGACTTATGTTGTAATGTTGTTTATCTCCAGATTGATTATCAGAAATGAGAAATAAAATCCCTTCATATTTAAAGGAAACCGAATCTTTTCAATCTGATTATGCAGGAGTGAAGAGAGCCCGGCTTTCTTTCCTTGATAAAACTTTAAAAAAATCGGCATACACCGTAAAAGCTGTGTACCTGCAAGCAGAAAATGCAACGAAAGAGAATTTTATTCATCAGATTAATCCTAAAGTCAAATTTATCTCGCTTATATATATTGCTGTAATTATTAGCATTGTAAATGACTTGGTTTCACAAATGCTAATTTCATCCTTTATAATGTTACTATTTCTGATATCTGGATTGAAAATTATTCAGGTTTATCGTAAGATTTTCTTTCTTGCGTTTATTTTTGGTTTTTTAGTTGTTTTGCCTGCTTCTTTAAACCTTATCTCCCATGGTAAAATTATTTTCAATATTATTACTTTAGACAGACCTCGTAATTTCTGGATTTATCATATACCGCAAAATATTGGTTTTACACTGGAAGGTATTCAGGTTGTATGCCTTATGTTCCTTAGAGTATTAAATTCAATTTCATTTGCAATGCTAATAGTTTTTACTACTTCTTTCCCTGCATTTATAAAATCCTTTAAAATTGTTTTAATTCCGGATGCATTTCTGATGGTTATCTCGCTGGCGTACAAATACATTTTTATTCTTTCACGTACAATCGAAGACACATATCTGGCTTTAAAATCGAGACTGATCGGAAATGTGAGAAACAGCAATTTAAGGAAGATAATCAGCGGACGGATATTCTTTATATTTAAACACTCAGTTTCAAATTATAAAAACACTTATAATGCAATGGTTTCAAGAGGATACAGAGGCGATGTAAAACTAGGCTTAATATCTCGCCTTAAGGTGAAGGATTTTGTTGCTCTATGTATCATTATTGTATTTGGTATTTGCATCTTATTAATTTAAAAGATTATGGAAGAAATTATCTCATTAACAAATATTAATTATTCATACTTTGGTAAAATTCCGGCCATTAAAGATATAAGCCTTTCGGTAAATAAAGGTGAGATGTTTTCTATAATTGGTCATAATGGCAGCGGGAAATCAACTTTGTTAAGTATTATTAATGCACTTATTTATCCCGATTCGGGGGAAGTAATGGTCAAAGGCAATATCATAACCGAAAAATCTTTACTTGATAATAGTTTTGCGATGGAGTTCAGGCAAAGCATGGGATTTATTTTTCAGAATCCGGATATTCAGTTATTTTGCCCCACTGTCTTTGATGAACTGATTTTTGCACCTTTGCAGTTAAATATTCCCTATGAATTAGCAGTGCAGAGAGTGGAAGAAACATTATCGTATATAGGAATCAGGGACTTAAAAGAACGTTCCACATACATGCTTTCCGGAGGAGAAAAAAAGAAAGTTGCAATTGCATCTGTTCTCACCATGAATCCTGAAATTCTGTTGGTTGATGAACCACTAACGGGTCTTGATCCTAAGACTCAAACTTTTTTCACAGAGCTTCTTCTCGAACTTAACCGTGTTGGTAAAACCATTATATTTACTACACATGATCTCGATCTTATAGAGCACCTTCAGCCCAGGGTAGCGATTCTTTCAGAAGGACACAGCATTCATAAAACTGGTACTGCAACTGAAATTCTAAGAGATGAAGATTTCTTAATAAGTGTAAATCTGATTCATGAGCACATTCATAAACATGGTGAAGAAATTCACAAGCATTATCATTCGCATTATGTTTTTCATGAACATTGAAGGTTAGATCAGATTGCCTTTGTACTACTCCTGTCCTCATTTTTTTCCTTGAAATAGCTCGCTATTACTTCGTCGAATAAAATTGCGAGTAGTCGTATTATACCAAAATGTAAAATTTAAATTCATAAATAATTGATAATCAGATATGGTTTTTTAGAGCGTCGATGTAGCGCATAAAACAGGAGTAAATAGTTGAAGGAGTGGGCTACTTGTTAAGTTTATTGTTAATGGTTGATTGTATTTCCACTATGACCAAACACATACTCCCAAACTAGTTGCTCAACCTATCAACTTACTGTTTTATTTATTAATTACTATAATTATGTGTTCAGAAGATATATATGGAAAAACTTCCTCATCATACGTTATTTCGTAATCAGCAATCCCGATTCAGCAACAAATTCCAGCATAAATTTATGTGCTGATTTATAATTGTTACTTATTTGCCCGTCAAGAATTGCTTCCCTGATCGCATCTTTAATTTCACCAACTGCTCTTGACGGAGGTATATTGAATATTTTCATTATTTCTTCACCGCTGACAGGTGCCTGCCAGTTTCTGAGTTTGTCCTTTTCTTCAACTTCGGTTAGTTTTTTTCTTACCAGAATAAAATTCTTTCTGTACTGCTTAATTTTTTCTTCATTTTTTGAAGTAACATCAGCTTCGGCCAGTAACATCAGGTCATCAATATCATCACCGGCTTCAAATAACAACCTGCGAATGGCGGAATCACTAACTTCATCAGAAACCAGTGAAATCGGACGTAAATGCAAAAGGATGAGTTTTTGCACATATTTCATTTTCTCATTCAATGGCATGTGCAATCTTTTGAAGATATCAAGAATCATTTTTGAACCAATAAATTCATGACCGTGAAAACTCCAGCCTGTTTCTGGACTGTATTTTTTTGTATGTGGTTTACCGATATCATGAAGCAATGCTGTCCATCTCAACCATAAATTATCGGTTTTTCCGGCAATATTATCAAGAACCTGAAGGGAATGTGAAAAATTGTCTTTATGTGAGATTCCTTTTATAACTTCTACACCTTTCATTTCACATAATTCAGGAAATATTATCTTTAGCAGTCCCGATTTGTCAAGTAGATTAAAGCCAATTGATGGTTTAGCCGATAAAATAATTTTATTTAATTCATCATATATTCTTTCCTGTGAAATAATCAGTATCCGCTTTTTTTGTTTTTTAATTGAATTGAATGCGTCATTATGAATTTCAAAATTCAGCTGACATGCAAACCTGATTGCCCTGAGCATCCTCAACGGATCATCTGAAAATGTAATTGACGGTACAAGTGGAGTTCGTATTATCTTATTACTAATATCTTCAATCCCATTAAATGGATCAATAAGTTCGCCGTAGTTTTTTTTATTGAGAGAAACTGCAAGAGCATTAATAGTAAAATCTCTGCGATTCTGATCATCTTCAAGACTACCGTTCTCAACAATTGGTTTTCTTGAGTTCCTTTTATATGATTCTTTTCTTGCACCAACAAATTCAATATCAAAATTCTTATACATGAATTGGGCTGTCCCGAAATTTTTATAAACAGTTACTGTTTTAATATTCAATTTGCTGGCAGTTTTTTGCGCTAATTCAATACCGCTCCCTGTTACAACAATATCAATATCTTTCGAATTCCTTTCTAAAATTCTGTCACGCACAAACCCACCTATAACAAAGGCTTCAGAGTTCATATCTGAAATAATGTCAGATATTGTCTGTAACAATTGCTCTATTTGTTTGTTTTTAGATATTATTTGCAACATGCTATTTTTAAACCTGACAAAATTACAATAAAACTAACTTCAAATAACAGCTTTTTTCATGAAATACATTTTGGCATACATGTTGACATCGACATATCTGAATAATTAAATATAAAAATCATGATCGAACATTTAACAAACCAAACTTTTAAAGAAAAAATCTTTAATTATGAAATCAATAAAGAATGGAAATTTGAAGGTGAATTACCAACAGTTATTGATTTTTATGCCGACTGGTGTCAGCCTTGTAAAATGGTAGCTCCGGTTTTACAGGAACTGCAGACAGAATATCAGGGAAAAGTGAACATTTTCAAAGTGAATACTGAAAATGAGCGTGAATTGTCAGGTGCATTTGGTATAAAAA
>JBDRPR010000592.1:0-11286 GCA_043826845.1 Bacteroidota bacterium | reverse complement strand
TCATTATTTCCGCTAACTGATCAGTAATTATTGCTGAATTATCGGCAGTTACCTGAAGACTTGCCATAATAGCATCTGTTTCAACCGGCTCAATTGATCCGATTTTTTGCCCCTCTTTTACTAAAGCAGCATCAGAACTTCCCTGAGTAATAATTAAAACACGGTCACCGATTATTCCTGTGGAACTTATGCCTGCTTCGCAATCAGCTTTAATAAATTGCTGAACATCTTTTTCAATCAACATATCAACCTGTACCGTTGAATCATTAATTATTTTTATATTATCCACAGTTCCTACGTCAATACCTGAAAAGCGGATATTGCTTCCTACCTGTAAGCCGCTTACATTATAAAAAGTGGCTGAAAGTTTAAAAACAGGATTAAATAGATTTTTCTGTTTTCCAATTATAAAAATGGCTATGACAAAAAGAGCTGATCCTACTGCTATAAACAGTCCTAACCGGACTTTGAATTGTTGTGTTTTCATTTTTGCTGTTCGTGGTTTTTTCGTATTAATCAAATAACTTGTTATACAATTATTTAAAGAAGGATTTTATAAGCCCGTCTTCTGACTTTTCAAATTCTTCCAGTTTTCCTTCTTTATATACCTCTCCGTCATTTAGCATTATAACTCTGTCTGCTGTAGTCCGTGCGCATCTAATATCATGGGTAATTATTATAGAAGATGTTTTGTATTTTTGCCGGACATCATTGATCAGTGAGCTTATCTCGTCAGAGCTTATCGGATCCAGCCCCGTTGTGGGTTCGTCATATAACATAATCAGAGGATCTACAATAATGGTTCGTGCCAGACTGATTCGCTTACGCATTCCTCCTGAAAGCTGAGAGGGTATTTTATCTATTGAATCCGGTAAACCAACATTTTCCAAAACTTCTTTAACTTTTTCATCTATCTCTTGCTGATTTAAACTAAGATGCATTCTTCTCAATGGAAATTCGAGATTTTGTCTGACCGTCATGGAATCATATAGTGCCCCGCTCTGAAAAAGGAAGCCTGTCTTTTTTCTCAATTCAATTAATTCATCATTGTTCAGAGTGCTTACATTTTCCCCAAATACTTTTATTGTTCCTTCGTCAGGATTTAATAAACGAACGATACATTTAATCAGTACTGATTTTCCAGAGCCTGATTTTCCAAGCACTACCAGGTTTTCCCCTTTCAAAAGATGTAACGAAACATTTATTAAAACCTCTTGTTTTTTAAAAGATTTTTTAAGACCACTTATTACAATAACCTGCTCATCGTTTTTTTCATCAGATGAGGTTATGTTTTCCCTTATATTTTTATCTGAGTTCATATTGATATCATATCAGTAATTTGTACTGCGATAAGATCAATAATTATTACCAGAAGTGATGCTAAAACAACGGCAGAATTTGCAGCTATTCCAACACTTTCCGTTCCTCGTCCGGCATTGTATCCTTTATAGCATCCGACAATTCCGATTGCAGCTCCGAAAAAAAATGATTTTATTACGGCCGGCAGGAAATCAATAAATCCGACATGACTAAATGCCTGTGAGAAATACAGAACGAATGTTACATTCCCTTTAATATTTGCGCCAGCCCAGCTTCCTAAAATACCAAGAGCATCGGCATATAAAATCAACAATGGTATCATGAAAGTAGCGGCTAATACTCTTGTAACCACTAAATATTTCATGGGATTTGTTGAGGAAACCTCCATTGCATCAATTTGTTCGGTCACTTTCATGGATCCCAGTTCTGCTCCTATACCTGAACCGATTTTCCCTGCACAAATGAGTGCAGTGATTACTGGACCCATTTCCCTTATTAGTGAAACTGCTACCATTCCCGGAAGAGCATTTACAGCTCCGAAATCAACGAGCACCGGACGGGTTTGAATTGTAAGCACCAAACCCATAATAGTTCCTGTGATTGTAATCAGTGGTAATGTTTTATATCCGATCTGGAAACACTGACGAAAAAATTCCTTATATTCAAAATTGCTTGAAAAAGTTTCTTTTATAATACGGGTAATAAATAAAAACACATCCGCAATCTGAGCAAAAAAGATATGAGCATCTTTAGTTTTTGCTAAAGTTTTTTCGCTGAGGCTGATTGTTTTCTCAGTCGCAAAATCCTTTATTTTAAAACGACCAGACATGTTTCAGTCTTTTAGAAAATGATATTGAATCTGATTTTTCAGATTCAAAGGAGTCATGTTTTATGATATGTGACATTAACTGCTTGATTACTTGAATATATGCGTTTTCTTTGTTTTGTATGTATTCTGTCACGATTAATAATCTGCGCATTTTTAAATGATGATAAATCCTTATATTTTTCAATTGTTAATCTTGCCATCAGGTAACTCACGGTTGACTCTGCACCCTGATTGAGGTTCACGTGTGATTCTTCCAGTCCGTCATAACAACCACCGGTGCATGGGTTATAAATTATCTGATGCAGGCGATTGTTACCTAAAAACCAGTTAAATGAGGTTTCCATTTTATTAAAATAATCTTCATCTCTGAAAACATCATAAAACTTGCTCAAAGTCATTATTGTATATGCAACATCGATGGGCTGTTCGCCATAATGTCCGGCTTCCTGTCCTTTTTGCAGCCATTTTTTATTGGAAATCACTTCAATACCGTTTTCATTAAAAATTTGTGACATTAGAAAATTAAAGGACGATATGGCGATGTCTTTATAAATGGTTTCTCCTGTTAACAACCATGAATATAACATGGCCTCTGGTAAAACACTATTTGCATAGGTAAGATAACCCTCAAACCATTCCCAGTTTTTATTTGATTCATGCCTGTACATTTGAACCAAACGATCGCTGAATGTTTTCAACAGATCAGGATTTTTTTCGGATTTTAATGTTTTCTGATAGAAATATATGCCTTTTATAATAAAAGCCATGGCACGGGTTGAATTCACAGCACCCATCCGGGGCAGTGTTTTTTTGATAATCTGACCCGCTTCTGCTGTGATTTCATCAGGCAACAAGCCTGATAAAGAAGACAGATATCCCAAAGCCCATATAGCCCTTCCATTGGCATCGTCCAGATTGACTGAATCATTCTGATCTGTAAACTGATTATCCTTATCAATATAATTCAAAAAGCTGCCATCAGGCTGAATACAAAATTTTACAAAATTGAAATATTTTTGTATGTCATTTAAAATCGAGGAATCACCTGATAATTTAAAATACATACAGGCAGCTATAAGAGCCCTGGCATTATCATCAAGTGTGTAACCTGAAAATATATCGGGCTGATTGATTTTTGAAAACTGAATGATTCCTTTGTCGGTTGTCATTAGTTTCAGGTGATTCAGATTAATTTCAGGGAGATTATATCGTACACTGATTTTTTTACCGGCAATTTTTTCGAATAGCTTGGCATGAGCAACAGCAGAGTTTTCCCAGGCTGTAGCAACTATTTTCTGCAAAGTATTTGAACTTATATTTTTTCGTAATGACTCATCCTTGAGTAGCCTGATAACTCCATCGGCTAATTGTTGTGAGTTTCGAAAATCAATAATTATTCCTGTGTCTTCTGTCAGCACTTCTTTTGCGTGAGGAATAGGTGTAGAAATGATCGGGCAGGCACAACTCATTGCATAGGAAAATGTTCCGCTTACAGCCTGATTGGGATCGCTGGAAGTGAACAGATAAATATCCGTAAGTTGTAAATATTCCAGTAGCTCATTTAGCGATACATAGTTATTTATAAACATCACATGATCCTGCAGAGAATAATGTTCTACTTTCTGCTCAAGGCTTTCCCTGTATTTTTCTCCTTCTGCTTTTTTTACTTCGGGATGGGTTTTGCCAATAACCAGAAACACCACATCATAACATGTTTTAATGATTGCCGGTAATGCTTCTATTGTGGTTTCTATACTCTTTCCTGAGCTTAAGAGACCAAATGTCGAAAGAACTTTTTTCCCTTTTAGCCCGTACTTCAGTTTCAGCGATTTCTCGCTTAAATGTGGCACCAGATGCGTTCCGTGAGCTATTACAGAGATTTTTTGTTCTGGCAGATTGTAATCATTTATTAAAATTCCGGCAGAGTTATGAGTCATAACTACTATTGAAGTACAGGCAGCTTCAATACACTTAATTTTCAATTTTAACTTTTCGTCGGGATGAGGCAGCACCGTATGAAAAACAATAACAACGGGTTTTGTAAGCTCAAATAAAAATTGCAAAAATGCCTGTTCTTGCCCGTGGAAAAATCCGAACTCATGCTGAATCAGGACAATTTTAATATCCTTGTCTTTATTTATTTTCACTGCCAGATTAATATATCCGGAAGCTGATGAGGTGTCAAAAACATACTTTACTTCAGCCGGATATGAATAATTTGTGTCCCCGGATTCCAAAGCACAAACTTTTATATCTATTGAATTGCTGAATTTATTATTGTGAGCTTTGATCAGATCCTGAGAATAAGTTGCAATTCCACACTCCCTTGGCGGATAGGAGGTAATAAATAAAATTTCAGCCATAGAGCTGGAATAATCCTGTAAATAAATTTTTTCGTCTGTTGTTGAGGTAATCTCAGGGGATATTATTCTGTTTAATGCAAATAATTCTTCATTATTAATTCCCATCTTATCTGTCATTATTGAATTTATATTATTTCTCATTTTTTGTAATGTAATTTGATAATTCGGCTACTAATTCCGAGAAGTTCAACGAAGCGCAGGCAATCTGCGAGTCAGCAGCTCCATAATAAATAAACAAAGTGTTTCCAAATAATGCAGTTCCCGTTGGAAAAACCACATTATTTACTTCGCCTTTTAATTCCCATTTATATTCAGGGGAGAATAAAGCATAAGGTAAGCGGGCCAATTCTTTTACAGGATTATTTAAATCGAGTAATGCGGCACAGGCAGAATACACACGACCTTTATTTGTTTCTTCAACTCCATGATAAATAAGCAACCAGCCATGTTCTGTTTCAATCGGCGGACATCCGCCACCAATGTAGCTTAATTCGTGTTCATGAACAGGATCCATAACGATATGATCCTGCAGGTTAATAAAATAATTATTCCAAAATTCTTTTGTAAGTTCTTTTAAACTATCTACAGAAACAATTTGAATACCAGGTCTTATCCGATGAAGGAATACCAATTTTCCATTGATTTTCCTGGGAAAAAAAATTACATTTTTATCCCAGAGCATTATTTTTTTTTCAGGATCTTCTTCCTGATAATAGAATTTATGATTATGATAATAGTATTCGTTTACCTTGCCTGCTGATTCTACGAGAAATACAAATTCTGCATAGGTTATAGGGGGGACAATCATTCCATGCTTTTTGAAATTCTTTAAATCTTTTGATGTGGCTAATGCGCCTCTTGCATTTATCCCGTCATAACCTGTATAAGTCATATAGTACAAGTTATCAATCTTTACAATTCTTGCATCTTCAACTCCCTGAGATTCAAAATCTAATTCAGGCACCATTATTGGTTTATTCGATCGTTCTACGATATTCAAAGGACCATCAAGTCTGCAATAACCAATAGTGGAATGATTTCCGTTTCGAACTGCCCTGTAGAACATGTGAACACTATCTCCCTCTCTTATTACAGCAGGATTAAGCACTCCTTCATTTTCAAATTCCAGATCTGTCTTCTTTAATAATATTCCTTCTTTTTTAATCTCAATCATCTGATTATTTTTTATTCTTTTTTAAAATTGTTTTAATCTTTGTCATTGGTTTTATATTCATAATAGGAGGCATGGTGTCTCCCAGCAAAAAACCCCATGGTTTCATTGATTCGATATGATCAAAAATGAGTTTTACTATGGCAAGCAGAGGAATAGAAAGAAACATACCGGGAATACCCCACAAAGCGTTCCCTGCTATTACCACTATTATTGAAAATAGTGCATTGATCTTCACTTTTGAAGCGACTATTTTTGGCACTATTAAGTTGTTATCAACCAGCTGAATTACATAGTAGATGATTAAGACATATAAAGCATACCAGCCGGATTCTTTTGTAACCAGTGCAATCATCATGGGGATAGCCACAGCCACAAGCCCTCCGATATATGGGATCAGGTTGAGTAATGCCCCAATAATTCCCAGAAGGATTGCATAATCAATTCCCAGAATAAGCAGAGTGGCAATTTGTAGTATTGCTATAATTCCGGTTTCAATAACCAGTCCTACGAGATATCCCTGAATAACATTTTTGACCTGAAGAACTATTTCGCTGACCTTACTCTGATTGCCTTTACCAAAGAGCTTGTGAATAAAATCAAGTATGAGTGAATGGTAAAACAACAACAGAAAAACGTAGACAGGAATCAGGAACAATACTACAATTGTACTTCCAAATGTTACAAGTGTCTTTCCTATTGAAGCACTGATGGAGCTTAGGATTTCTCCCTTGGTATTTATAACCCATGTATGAATCTTTTGCGGGTTAATGTCAAAATAACCGGACGCCCAAATGGTGCCCTGATTAACCATCAGGGTAATTTTATCTAACAATATTGGCAATGAATCGCTAAACCGGATAGCCTGAGAAAAGATAAGAGTTCCAAAACCTGCAATAGCGATAAACGTGAGAGACAAAGTAATGAGAATAGCAATTACCCGGTTTATTTTTTTTCGCACAAAAAAATTAACGACCGGATGAAGCACAATGGCAAGAATAATAGAAAACACCATTGGGACAATAATTTCCTTTGCCATATACATCATGGTAAATAAAACAAAAAAGCCAACTAATACTATTGTTGTCTTTAGGTATATTGGTATTATTAACTCTTTTTTAAACATCGTTGTCAGTATTTGTTTCTTTTTTACTGAAAATCTGCTGATATATAAATTGTCCGACCGATTTAATACTTTCGGGGTGCCGGGAAACCAATTTTGAAACGCCAACCTGTAAAACAGTACCGATAAGTTTTCTTATTATATTCTCCGATCCGCCTACAATTATTTTTTTCGTTAAATAACCGGATGCAACACCTAATAAATTGTCAACTAAAATGGGGGATGAGGAAATTTCTTTTATAGTACTTTTGATGAGATTGATAGGTTTTAAGCTTTCATAAGTCAGATTAAACTGATCAATAAACAATTGCCCTTGAATTGCCTGTTCAATTTCCAATACCTGAATGGCTTTTTTTAATTCCGTTGTAGTGGTTATATTTTGCATGTCAATTTATTTAATTACTTTTTTTATAATACTATTGCATACTTTTCTCTTAATCCATTTATACATAAACAAGTAGAAAATAATTCCAATAAAACAATAAAAGCCGGCAACAATAAAAAACCCATAATAATTATTTCCAAGAATTTCTCCAAGCCAAAATGCCATAGCCAGACTAAAAAAGAGCAAAAAGGAGGTAAATAGCATTAAGGCAATAGAAATAGGAATAAAAGAAGATATGACATCAGAAGAAGTGTCCAGAACTTTAAGTTTTACCAGCTCAACGGTTGTTTTGCCATAGTCAGTGGCTTTTTCTATTAATAATTCAACTGATTTTGCTTTTTCTTCCATGGCTATAGTCCTGATATTGTTATTATTTATAAAGAATATTTAGTTTTCTAAAGGATTTGAAGTCCTGTGTATAATAGTTAAAAGAAATACGGTCATCTCATTGGTCACATAACTGTATTTTATTTTTTCATCAAGTGTCAGTATTTGATCTTTATCAAGCATCAGAGACTCTTTTTTTATATGAAAATTTAATTTCCCTTCAAAAATCTGAAAGCTTATTGAACCAAGAGACTGAAAAGATTTAATTTTTGTTCCTCCCTGTAAAGCAATAAGTGCAATCTGGCAGTCTGAACTTTTTAACAGAATTGTAGCATTCAGTTCCCCATTAGCCGGAAACTGTTTTTGTTTTATTTTTTCAATTATTACAGGTAAATTAAAAGGATGTAACAAAGCTTTAGCCTCACCTTTTTTAATGCTGTAAAGAGTTTTTGTTTTCAAGGTATCTGCTTTCATAACTATATTATTTTCATATATTTTTATGTTGACCCACCTTGAAAACTTTTCTCCTCATTTGGCTATAATTTTTTTAAGCGTTTTCTGATTTAGCCTTTGTTTTTTCAGCATAGTCTGATACTTCATCCTTAATGTGCTCAAATTTTTCGGACATTTCGTCAAGAAATTCGTTGAATTTATCTTTAAATCCGTCGGCGTAATCACCGCTTTTTTTAAGGATTTTTCTTCTCGTTTCCGAACCTTTTGCTGGAGCAAATAAAACTCCCAATAATGCCCCGGCTGCAACACCAGCCAGAACTCCTAATAATACTTTTTCTGTACCCATAATTTTAAATTTATAAATGATTGTTATTAACGATGATTATAATTACTCCTTCTTCCTTGTATAATTCTGAGTAATACTGCAATTACTGCGATTACCAGAAGAATGTGTATGAGGATCCCAAGATTGAAGCCAATGAATCCTATTGCCCAGGAAACGACAAGCACTATAGCTATGATATAAAGTAAATTTCCCATGATATTTTATTTATTTAGTGAATAGATATGCCAATTGTTGAAACTCCGGTAGATAAATCGAGAAATGCGCCTATTCTGTTATTAAAATGATATTCAGCTCCTATGTGTAAATTCAGAAACAAAGGATTTGCGCTGTGATATACATCTACGTCTCCGTCATATCCGTCATCCCAGCGATTTGTTGAAAAAGCGAAGCCTAAAGACCCTGCAGCATAAAAATCCCATTTCTGACCAGCCTGAAATAAATCGTCAAAATAATATGAGCCTTTTACTCCTATGGGAATTACTGTTTCATGATAATAATAATAGTTATCGTGGTTTATATAGAAGTATTTACTTCTGTATGAATAAAAACTGATAAATGGAGCAAGTGTAAAATTATTTGCAACAGAAAACTCATAATCAGCATGAATAACCGGCATAGAATGTCCCACATATCCATAGTAACCCAGACCTAAGCCCAGATTCAATGTTCCGCCATAATTCTCTCCTGACGATTCATCCTGTGCAGAGACATTTGTAAAAAAAGCTGCAAGGAGAATAAATAATGTAATAGAAATTGTTTTCATCTTTATGCTTTTAATTTGTTGAATTTTAATTCTGATTTATATAGTTTTAAAACCTGTAACCAAAAGTGAACTGATACCAGACATTCTTGTAACGTGGAGTTGTAGAGGTACCGTCTCCGGTATTATTCTGAACATCCCATCCTGCTCTTATTCCCAATACGGCATTTTTCATGTTAATATCTCCGCCAAGAACAAAACATAAAGTGTTTTTGCGAATATTATCGTTTTCAAATTCCAGTTCCTGTTCGATACTTGTTATTCCGTTTCCGAATACATCTTTTCTGCTCACGAGATATGAATACTGCGGGCCTAAATGTAATGTCAGAAATTCACTGGGTTTAAATGAGAAAAACAGGGGTACATCAATATAATTTGTTGTACGGGTAAAAGTATAGACGCCGCCCAGAATTGTCCCTGATGCTTTAAATCCTTTTTGAGAATATAGAACTTCTGGCTGAACTCCCAGGTATTTTCCAATTGGAATTGCTATAAAACCACCTACTGCCAGACCAAATTTTGGATCTGAGTCAAAATCTTCCCCTTCTGAATCATACACATTTGAATAGTTGACTCCTATTTTAGGACCGAACATAAGTTTCTCGCGAAAATCGGTTTCGTTGTCCTGTGCTGATAAATAAGCTCCTGATATCATCAGAAAAAATAGCGATGTCCATATTTTTGTGTTCCTTGTTTGTTTTTTTTAATTGATTAAAATAAAAAAGTAAATCCTATATATCCTGAATTTGATCTTACAATAGCACGATCAAGTATGTAATAGGAATCAGTTTCTATATTCTGACTGGTATTACTTATGTTTACAAAACCATACACACCACGGAATCCTATATCCAGACGTATGGTTTTATCCGTATTGAGTATAAATTCAAGACCAGCTCCGTAAGCGAATCCAAAGTCCCCTTTTTTTGCTGCCAGAACAGTCTGCAAAGTATCTGTTGTGCCATCACCGGATGAAGAAATACTTGATCCAATATTAAGACCAAGCTGAGGACCTACTTCTACTTTCAGATTAACAGGATTAGATTTTCCTGTATTCAACGATAGCAATAAAGGGATGTTGACATAGCGGACATTAATTTCCCTGTCTAATTCCTGATCTACGAATTTTTGAGAAAGAGAATTGTAAATAACTTCTCCTTCTAGTCCGACATGTTTGGAAAAATTGAATCCGATCAAAGCTCCGGCTCCATAACCAAGAGTTACTTCACCTTTTACAGTACCACCGGAAGAAGATTCCATTTCAAAAGAAGAGAATGTAGGCATAAAGCGAAACCCAAATTCTACTCTGTGAAAAGAAGGTTTTGATGCTGCCACCATCACAGAGTCTTGTGCTTTTAGCATTACAACAAAAGATAATGACAATAGACCAATAATAAATAGTGCTTTTTTCATTTTTTCATTTTGTTTTTGATTTGTTTTTATTCATTTTTTGTAAGAGAACAGTATGCTATGAATTTTGAATTTAAGCTATTAAACCTTTACCATTGTTAAATTTTTCAAAGCTTCGATAAGTTCATCCATGTCATTATTAAATTGCTTTTTAAATATCAGCCAGTTCTCTTTTCCGTCTGCTTTGTATTCGTCCATCTTCTTTTTAATATCACTGTTTTTTTGTTCAAGAGCAGCAATTTTCTTTTCATAATCCTCTTTAGCTACTATTTTTTCATATTGTATTCTTGTTTTAAATTCAGAGATGCTTTTATCATTGACCGCAATTCTTTCAGCTGTTTCGATTCTGTATTTTTCGACATCAGCAAGATATTCATCATTAGCTGCATCTAATTTATCGTATGCATCAGCAACTTCATTTTGTGCATTTTCTAATTTTTTGGTTGATGACTGACAACCCATAATCATGATTCCCGCTATAAGCATGGTTACACCGAGAGTAAAAATTGTTTTTTTCATTTTGTTTTATTTTTATTGTTTATTAATTTTTCTTAATTATCTAAAAGGTACCGTTTAAAGACATACTCTCTAAACGGTATCTTTTTAAAAAACAGAATATTAAAGCTCAGCTATAATTTTGTGCAGTTCTTTTTCGGTTTTTCCAAGTTTGATCTGAAGTTTTCCGAACATTTCGTCTTTTTTACCTTCTTCAAACATAACATCATTGTCTGTTAAGATTGCAAATTTCTGTTTGAGTTTGCCTTTCTGTTCATTCCAGTTTCCTTTTATTTCTTTTCCG
>JBDRPR010000591.1:0-7174 GCA_043826845.1 Bacteroidota bacterium | reverse complement strand
GACATGCGCTTACGCATGGATTCTAACAACGGTTTGTTTTTAACAAGGTTGTCAACGTACTTTTTTTTTCTCATAAAACTAAGTTTTTAAAAATTATTCCTTAATTTTAACGAAAAAAGTATGAATGGCTAACGTTTGTGTTACGACATCTCCCCGCAAGGGGTTTAGTGCAACAGCAGTTTTGTATAACCGGCGAAGGACAAACGTTTAGTCGGGTAAGACATGAGACGAAAACCGAAATACTTTCAACCAAACCAGCCACCCAACACATAAACCATTATCAAAAATGCGACAATTTACCCCGTTTCATGTATAATAATAAAAAACGCATTTTTGTGAAAAGTAGTTTCAGTATTTTTAATTTTATATCTTTACTCTCAAAAGACAATAAATGAAAAGACATAAAATATCCGGATTTACTAAAAAAATATTTCCGGTATTTGTTTTTTTATTTATCAGTATAAATTTATTTTCAAACATAACTGATAGTCTTTGGGCAGTTTATAATAATTCCAAAAATGATTCTACTCGTATTCTAACTTTAATTAATCTTGCCGAAAAACTTCAGGAAACTCATTCTGACTCGACAATAAAACTTATTATTGAAGCAGGTAGATTGGTTGATTCAATAGAAGTATTCGAATATGCTGAAATTTATCAACAATTGGCGATGTCATGTAATAGCATTGGTCTATATAATGAATCAGGTCAATATTATAAGAAAAGTGCAGAGATATTTCATATGAGAAAAAAATTCGAACAGTCTGCTTTAATTCTTTTAACTTTGTCATATGATCTGACAGTCAGGGGGTATTTCCATGAAGCAATATCACAATTAATGGAAATTCAGAATTATTGTGACAAATATAATCTAGAATTATCAAGACAAAGATGTATGCTGATTTTCGGATTTGCATATCGTTCTTTTAACCAGGATAAAGCACTTGAATATTTCCAGAAATGTGCATCATTATGTGGGCGCGATACTTTGGTTAATGATATGAATTATGCACTTAATGAAATCGGGAATATTTATGTAGTTAAAAAGGAATTTGAAAAGGCCATTCCATACTTATTCAGATCTTTAAAAATAAGAGAAAAAATAGGAAGTAAGATTCTTCTTTCATATTCCTATCATGATATTGCATCCTTGTACACCGATATGGGAAAGTATGATGAGGCACTTTCGTACTTTTTTAAAAGTGAAGAATATACAAGCGAGATAAATGACCTTTGGGGGCTATCTATTACATACGCAAATATCAGCAGATTATATTGTTTAAAAAAATCGTTTTTTACAGCAAAAAATTATCTTGACAAAGCATTCATTTTGGCTGATAAAATAGATATAAAACCAGTTTATCAGGAATTATATATGCAGAGTTATAATCTGTTTCTTGCTCAAAAGGATTTTGAAAATGCTCTGAATTCTTATCAGATTTACATTGCATATTCTGATTCGATTTATATGGAAGAAAAACAAAGAGAAATATCACTGCTTGAAATCAAATTTAATTCTGCGCGTAAAGATAAAGAGCTGGCTGACCAGAAAAATCAGATTAAAAATCAAAGATTGCTGATGTATTCAGGTTTAATAATAATTCTGATGATCATTTTTGTCGCAGTATTGATCTGGAGACAATACAGAAACAAAAGAAAACTGAATGAAAAACTGATGGAAATCAATGCGGAAATTCTGACTAAAAACGAGGAAATATCTGCCCAAAGAGATGAAATTGAAGCACAACGCGACGAAATTACCTTGCAGCGGGATCTGGTAATCAGCCAGAAAAATCAGTTGCAGAATGTACACGAAGAGCTGACCTCAAGCATCAGATATGCCCAAAACATTCAGAATGCGGTCTTATTATCCACTGACGAGATGAAGGAAATTCTTGGAGATCATTTTATAATTTTCCAACCCAGAGATATTGTCTCTGGTGATTTTTACTGGGCAACAAAAATGGAATGTATGATCATCTTTTGTGTAGCCGATTGCACAGGCCACGGAGTTCCGGGAGCATTTATGAGTCTCATGGGAATTTCATTCCTAAATGAAATTGTAATGAAGGAAAAAATGACGAACCCTGCTGAAATTCTGAATAAATTAAGACAGGAAGTGGTGATTACCCTGCGTCAGAAAATTAATAATTCCGAAAATAAGGAAGTCTCAGGAATGAAAGACGGTATGGATATTTCTTTATGCTGCCTGAATACTGAAACCGGATTGCTTCAGTTTGCAGGGGCTTATAATCCCCTGTTTTTGATTACTAAAAAGCACTCTAAGACTTCCGAATCAATCAAAACCGACCCATCTTTTTACCGCAAAGATGAATTAAATGATCTGGTAATTTTTGAAATCAAAGGCGATAAAATGCCTATTGGAATTCACCTGAATATGAATCCATTTACCCTGCATGAATTTTATGTCGAAAAAAGCGATTGTTTATATTTGCTGAGCGATGGTTATGCAGATCAGTTTGGTGGATTTTCAAAAGAAACAGGCGGACAAAAATATAAATCAAAACCATTGAAAAAAATGCTGATGAAAAATAACCACCTGAATATTGCCGATCAGAAAAAAATACTCGAAAATAATCTTATTGCATGGAGAACAACAAGTGATCATTACTACGATCAGGTGGATGATATAACTATAATCGGAATCAGAATATGACACAAAATAAAATAAAAATTCCCCGCTATATATTTCTCAGAATTTTTTTTATATCCCTGATATTATTTTTTTTACTCACCGGTCCCATAAACAGTTATCTGTTCATGAAAAACCTTCCTTCACTTATTGAGTCGGGAAATTACCTGGACATTATGGTTGATTCTGTAAATCAGGGAAATTTTCAAATTATGGATTCAGTAATGACTGAAAACAGACCTTCGGGGGCTTTTTTTCATGCCGGCGATGGTTCTGACATTTCATTTTCTTTAGGAGACAGAAATAGCATTGATATCGACAAGGGAATTGATTATTGCTATGTTATTTATATAATTATTTTCGGATTTTTTCTGACTTTTAATATTCCGTTCAGACGATTCTTCAATAAAAAACGGAAGGGCAGAAATATTTCTGAAAAACTAAACCGGTTTACCAATAAATATCTGCTTGTATCGCCCATAATCAATGCATCTATTTTGCTGGTTATTATACTGATAGGTCTGATAAAAAGCATTATCACTATTTATAATCTGCCCGATAACAGTCATCTCGAATTGAGCCTGCATTACAAAATTCTGATCATTTCGCTGGTCGCCACACTGCTGATCTTTATTTTTTCTCTTTTCTGGCACAGGCACAGAGTAAGGTTTAAGTACATTGACCATGTGTACAGTAATGATGAAATTAAATCCAGATTAGCGAAATTTTTTGAGCCAAAAGTAAAAGTTCAGCTGGCGTTGATACATGCTGTAACCACACTGCTCCCCATTTCTGTGATTCTTTTTTACATTTTTTTAAGCCTTTCATCACCTTCAGATTTCGGAATAAAAGAACTCAATGCAGATCATATAAAAATCCTGACCGGAAATTATTCTGAATTGTTGTCTGAAAAACTTGTTAACAGCGGAGATCTTTCCTTTCTGGTTTCAGCATTTTACATCAACAGTTTTGATGCATTTCTGGCGTCAGTTGGAATTTTGTCCAGTTTTCTGGTTGCCCTGATCTATGTTATTTTAATGACCCGATGGTTTACCATTCAGATCACCACGCCACTGAGTTCCCTGCTCAGCCGGATGGAATCGGCATCTGATAAAAAAGAATATTCGCATGCCGTGCTGAGAACTAATGACGAGTTTGGTAAATTGACAACGGGTTATAATCTGATGTCTGATAAAATCAGAGACTATATCAACGAAATAGAAGAAATGAACAAGGGACTGGAACAAAAAGTGATTGAGCGTACACAGGAAATAATGAACCAGAAAAATGAAATAGAAGCCCAGCGTGATGAAATAGAAGCCCAGCGAGACGAAATAGAGGCCCAGCGGGACGAAATTACTGCTCAGAGAGACATGGTTACCCAACAAAAAAATCAGATCGAAATAATACACGAAGAACAGACTTCAAGTATTCGTTATGCAAAAAGAATTCAGCAGGCTATGCTGCCAACGCTTGATATTTTTAAAGAATGTGGTCTCGAATATTTTATATTTTTCAGACCGCGCAATATTGTATCGGGCGACTTTTACTGGACAGGCAAAAAAGATGAAAATATAATTATTACTGTTGCCGACTGCACGGGTCATGGAGTTCCGGGAGCTTTTATGAGTATGCTGGGAATTACATTTCTTAAAGAAAGTGTTTTGAAAGATAATATTTTCAGCCCTGATGAGATTCTGACAAACCTGAGGAATGAAGTCATTAAATCACTTAGACAGAATGAAGATACACAGCAAAAAGACGGGATGGATATTGCAGTCTGCACCATCAATCTGAAAACAATGAAAATGCAGTTTTCCGGCGCCAATAATCCTTTGTACCTGATCAGGCAAAAAGAACTTATTGAATTCAGGGCCGATAAAATGCCGGTTGCCATACACGAACGCATGGATCCATTTACTCTTCACACTTTTCAGCTTGAAAAAGGAGACCTGATTTATCTTTTCAGTGATGGATATGCAGATCAGTTCGGGGGAAGTGCCGAGCGCTCTGGAGGTAAAAAATTTATGTATAAACCTTTGAAAGAAATGCTGCTGGCAAACAGTCAAAAATCATTGTCAGAGCAAAAGCAGGTGATTGAAAATACCCTGACTGAATGGCGCGGAGATCTTGATCAGGTGGATGATATCACTATAATGGGGATTAAAATTTAATGGTTTTCATTAGCCGTTAATTTTAAATTCCAAACGATATTGTAATCAGGGGGATAAATCAATGAAAATAGATATAGTAATAGAAAACCGGGATTATAGATGCAATTAATGCTAAAGTTAAAGGCAAATAATACACTTTAATCTTTTTATCAAATAAAGATGCTCCAATGTAGACAAGGAATCCAACTATTGAAATTACGTTAAGAATAAAGCCAAATATAAAATATGGAATTAAACTTAATTCGCTTTGCGCTCTTGCCGATCCCAATAGTCCCTGAATTCTTTCATTTTCTTGTGTTGCGCACATAATAACAATAATTTCAGATAAAATAATTGCTGCAAACAGTATGCTTATTAATTTATGCTTCATGACTGAATAATATCAGAATCTATAAAAACAGGTATAATCGGATTGATAATACAAATAGTCATAATACAAAAATAGAAAATTTAATATATCAATCATAAAATAAATTGATAAGGAAAAATTAAGGTAGTGGAGAAGCTATTTGTTGGCGCTGTTCCGCCTTTGTCATATAAATCTTGAAAATGCTTGGCCAGATGTTAAATATTTTATTTGAAATAACAGTATGAAGTTATATCTTTACTGTAAGCATTTAGCTGATGATGTACACTTCACGAACATCTCTATTTTTGTATATGTTAGTGTAGAAAAGCTAAGCCTATAAACAAGTTGTGCACAAGCAAAGAATGTGACTGTTAATGACGAAAAAAGATTAAATGTTTGGTTTTAGTCAATAAGATTGTATCTTTGTCAAAAAAGAAAAATGATAGAAAGAGTATTATACTTAAAACGATTAAGACAATTAAAAGACCTGAACTTAATAAAAGTAATAACTGGAATACGACGTTGTGGAAAATCAACACTTCTTGAAGCATTTAAGAGTGTGTTACTTATAGATGGCGTGGCACCTGAAAACATTATTTTTCTAAACTTTGAAGAACGAGAGAATTTGCATCTTACAAAGTGGACAACACTTTATGACGAGATAATCGAAAAGGTTAATCCCAATAATATGAATTACATTTTCTTAGATGAAGTCCAGCTTATAAATGATTTCGAGAAACTTGTAAATAGTTTATTTACCAAAAAGAATATTGATTTATATGTTACAGGTTCAAATGCTTATTTATTATCGAGTGAATTAGCAACTCTTTTGACAGGAAGATATATTGCATTAAACCTACAAACTTACTCTTTTAAAGAATATGCCTCTGCTTACAAAGAGGAAAAAAATACAGATAAACTGTTTAGAAAGTATATAAATGAGAGTAGTTTTCCAGAGGCTGTAACACTTTCTCAAAGTGATGAAAACTTAGTAAATGACTATCTGCAATCAATATACGATACAGTAATAATAAAGGATATTGCACAACGACATAATCTGAGAAATGTGAACAACCTGCATCGTATTGTTAGTTTTCTATTTGACTCAATAGGTTCCTATGTTTCTCCGACAAATATAGCAGCCCAATTAAATCATAATTCCCAAAAGAAAATATCTCATAATACAATCATCAAATATTTAAATTTTCTTACTCAATCATACATTTTATACGTTGCACCTCGTTATGACATTAAAGGAAAGGAATTGATTTCTACAAATGAAAAGTATTATGTTGTTGATTTAGGTTTAAAAAACATTACTGCAACAAATAAACATGAAGCTGATTTAGGACGCAAGCTTGAAAATATAGTTTACTTTGAATTGTTGAGACGAGGTGGAAAAGTCTACGTTGGAAAACATAATGATAGAGAAATTGACTTTGTAGTTCAGAAGGCGAACAATGAACGAGAGTATTACCAAGTAGCATATACTGTTAATGACGAAAAAACATTTAATCGTGAAATTTCGGCATTTGATAGAATTAAAGATAATTATCCCAAATTTCTTTTAACGTTAGATTACGATAATACGAGTATAAACGGGATTCAAAAAATTAATGTTATAGACTGGTTATTAGTTTAATGAAGAAATTGAATGCCAGTCTCCCTGTTTTTAGATTAAAACATTTATTTGTAAACAAAAGCTTAAAGTTATATCTTTACTGTAAGCATTTAGCTGATGATGTACACTTCACAAACAGCTCTGTTTTTTTATATGTTAGTGTAGAAAAACTAAGCCTGTAAATAAGTTATAGTCAATGTTGCCAGAAACTTTGTGGATAAAATATAGATACAATATCACTAGCGTTGCGTTGTTTTTAAAATATGTTCTTTGAAATGCTTGATATATCTTCGATATAGCATTTTTTATATCAGCGACGATTTGAAATCGTCAAACAATTCATCTTTGTTCTAAAAATAAAGATGAATCAAGGGAAA
>JBDRPR010000590.1:0-2776 GCA_043826845.1 Bacteroidota bacterium | reverse complement strand
AAAAAAGAAACTAAATTATTAGTTTGAGAATCTGAAATATTGTTGCTTAATTGATGTTCCAGAGAATCAAAAAATGTATCTCCTAAGTTATTAATAATATTTTCAATTTCTTCCATATTTGTAAATGACAGAGCCTTGTTATTCTCGCGTAAAACTTCAATATCCTGAGTCTGCAGAAATTCATAATATTCTTCAATTTCATCAACAGTAAGCTGAGTTGCAATATTTATATAGTCATATATTTCCTGTTTATTTTTTTTTGATTCAATTTTTGTTAAAAGAATATTTTTTATTATATCTATCAATGTAAAAACAAAATCAACAATTTCCTTAAAGTCAAATCCTTCGATAAATCGGCGACAAGTCATTAATTTAGCATAATTTCGAATTAACTGACGATCCTTTGTTTTAATTGTAATAGCGATCAACTGAAAAAATAGTGTGACAAACCATTTAAGTTCAATAATATTAAGTTTTCTGTAGTGAGGGAAAAGCATTTTATTGTCAGGGCTCAAAACAATATAGACCACCATTTTATCAACAATGATTTTTCTTTGTTCGATTAAGATATCATAAGCAATAACATTTTGCCTGTATGCAACTTTATCAAGAATTGCTTCATTTTTAAAATTCCATTCAGCAGGATTGTTTTTCATTTTTTCAACCATGAAAATTATTCTCCTTAAAACGTCATATCTTGGAGCAGTTGACCATGATAATTTTTTTCTGGTATATGAATTTTCAACTATTAACTTTTTATCTATATACTGCATCATCCATAATTTTTCAAAAGGCTCATTTCCTAAAATCTTACCTAAAAGACTTCGGATAATCACGCCTGGTAATGCCAGAAATTTTGGAATATGGATAGACTTAATAGAGTGTCCATAAAAATATTTTGTTGCTTCCCTGTACAAATCATTATGTGAAACAGTTCCTCCCTGACTTGCAATGTAGGTGTCAATTTCAGGTAGATTTTCAGTTTTTTCAATTATTCTGAGGAAGATTTTAATTAAATCATTTATATGGATATAAGTAATGGAGGACTCACCTTTACCTCCGATGATTTTTGAATTCCATTTTTTTGATAACCATGTATTAAGAAACATGAACAATGGAGGATATTCACACCAGTCGCTATATACGGCTGCAAATCTTATAATTGAGCAGGGGAATGATTTGGAGTATTCTGTGGTCATATTTTCTCCTGCCTTTTTTGTTACGGCATAAAGATATTCAGCATCAGCAGGCGATTTTTCATCAACCAGCTTGTCATAACTGTCAGAAAATTTACAAGCAGCAAGTGAACTTGAGAAAAGAAATCTTTTTACGTTAAGAGATTTTGCTAAGTCAAGAATATTTTTTGTGCCGTTAATATTCGTGTTCTGGTACTCTGAACCATCTTTAAGTGTAAAATCATAAAATCCTGCAAGATGCACCACGAAATCTGCACCTCCAAGTTTCTTTATACTTTCAGCGATTTCCTTTATAGCATTTGAATTACCTATATCAGCCTGTGTCCATAAAATATTTTTATGTTTAGGTATACCTGCCTCATTCTGAGAACGTCGTGCAATACAAAAAAGACGATAGTTATTTACAATAGCATCAACAAAATTTCGCCCTATAAAACCAGATGCCCCGGTAATAACAATTGATTGCAATTTAGTTTCACTTTTTTTTTCTACGTCATTTTGCATCTTTTCTGGATATATACTGCGCAAGGTAAAAAGTTACGGCCAAAATTATGAAAAATATTCAAATCACAGGTAAGGCTATTTTCTTGCCACAATCTTTTTAAAATTCAAATAAAGTATTATTAATATAAAACCCATTAGAAAATCTGCAATTCCGGAAAACAGAACTGTCCAAATATTATTAACGGCAAAATAATATATTAATAAAAATAATGTAGCAATCATTTTGGCAATGATTGAAACAGTTATCAGATTGTGTGATTTGTATATATCAATTGCAGCCATCAAATATACTACACTCATTACGAGGTGAAAGACTCCGCCCTGTGCACGAAAAAAATTTCCATAGTGCTCTTCAAAACCAAAAATATGTACTTGAGAAGACGGTAAAAAGATCAGGAATATGCCTACAACAAATGAGTGAATTGCAATTAGCCAAAGAGCAAATACAATTTTATTGACAGGGCCGGATAATATATTTTTCATTGTTTTTTTTATTTATTATTTGTTCTAATAGTTATTGAAAGTTATTGAAACATCTTCATACAAAGTTATTATTTAATTGAATATATAAAAATCAAAACAATTAAATTTTTCACACCTCTATATGTCAATACAATGTGATAATTTCGGGTTTCAAATAATTCTTGTATAATCGATCTAATTGTCAGATAATAAGTTTAATAATAGAAATATTTGCATTTTAAAATTATGTTATATAACCTAAAAAATCAAGTAATTCGCAGAATTCATTGAGAAACAAAATTATATATAATTGTATGCGTATTAATCCGCATTAATATTGCGTATTATTCCTATTTCATATTTTATAATTGTAAAATACTTTTATGACGATAAAATGTAGCTGTCTGGAAGATGTATTAATTTAATTAAATTCCAGATACAATGAGATATAGAAAAAACATTTTTTACTATATTAATTTCAGAAATGAACAAAAAATATTTTAAGTTGTGAATTTGAGGAAATTGATTAGAAGATGTTATTAAGTATGTATAGTATTTCATTAAAAAAGGAAAACTATTGCCTTTAAACAGTAATTTTGCATTTTATTGAATGG
>JBDRPR010000589.1:0-12076 GCA_043826845.1 Bacteroidota bacterium | reverse complement strand
TAATCAGATAAAAATTATTTTTTAAAAGCTGTCAGAATAATCTGACAGCTTTTTTTCTTATTTTTATACCATAATTCATATAACAAAATAATAAAACCATGAAAGTATTTTTATTACTATTATTGCTTGCAGGGTCAATAGGTTGGGCTGTTTACGAATATAACAATCCTCCATCAGAAAAGAGTCAATACTATGAATCCGGATTAACATCATATAATTCTGGCTATTATGAAGATGCAGAATACTATTTTAATGAAGCTGTAGATGAAAACCCAGAGGATGCGATGAGTCTTTTTTACAGAGGATTATCAAAATTACAACAAGAAGATTATGCTTCAGCAATTGAGGATTGTAAAGCTGCAATTCTTTTAGATTATGATCTGGAAACCATGTATTATAAATATGGTTTAGATAAATATGAAAGTTACATTTCCGATAATGAAGAAAATTCTCAACCTATTGAAATAATTGACCAAAGTCTTGAGGTTCCCGAAAACCCATCCGCTGATGAATACAATGACCTGGGTCTGGTTGAATATAAATTAGATAACTACGAAAAAGCTATATTATATTTTAAAAAAGCTCTTGAATATGATCAGAGTTATAAGTATTCTATTTACAATTTAGGTCTTTGCTATTATGCTCTTGAAAATTATGAAGAAGCAGCGCTTAGATATACACAGGTTATTGAAATTGATCCATTATATGAAGATGCATATTTCAATAGGGCTTATATAAAATATGAAAATGAAAATTATGAGGGGGCATTAGAAGATTATGATGCTTTTATCCGGCTAAATTCTAATGATGCAAGTTCATTCCGAAACCGTGGACTTGCAAAATACAAGCTAGATGATTCCGAAGGAGCCTGTAAAGATTGGGAGAAAGCAAAACTGCTTGGCGGAAATGTTTCCGACCTGACTTCGAAATATTGCATCTGATAGTTAAAAATATTAAAAAAAGATTTGCGGACATTCAAGCCGACCTGAAAGCAATAAATTTTTACTCCACTGCATTTTTTTTGTAAATTATAATTAATTAAGTATTTTTGTAATCTACTAATAGGCGATGGAGTTCGCCTTAAACTGCTATAATGCTGATAACTCCTACTGAAATTATTAGAGGAGTTATTTTTATGAATAGCATTTATTTCCTTGCAGCTTTTTGGTTTTTAGCTGCTGTTCTGTCAACAATTCTTGCCAATCGCTTAAAAATCTCAATTGCTTTAATGGAAATAATTATTGGAGCAACTATTGGCTATGCAGCTTTCAAATTAAATTACACAGACAAACTTACTTTAAATGCAGATTGGCTAAAATTCTGTACTGGTGTCGGTGCAATTATGCTCACATTTCTTGCAGGAGCAGAATTAAATCCTGATGCAATGAAATCAAAATTAAAAGAAGTTTCAATTATTGGATTAATTGGTTTTTTTGCTCCATTTATCGGTTGCTCTCTGATAGCCTATTTTTTAATTGGCTGGGAATTGAAAGCAAGTTTACTTTGTGGTATTGCTCTTTCCACAACTTCAATGGCAGTTGTTTATGCAGTAATGCTTGAGTATGGTTTTAATAAAACTGAATATGGAAAAGGAATATTAGGAGCTTGTTTCGTTAATGACTTAGGAACAGTTATAGGATTAGGATTAATATTTGCCCCTTTCACATATAAGACATTGATATTTATTGCAGTAATAATTGTTTTAATATTTATTTTACCTACAATTACTAATTTTCTTATAAAGCATTTTGCTTATAAAACTGCTGCTATTCGTGCAAAATGGATACTTTTTGTATTATTGTCAATGGGAATACTTGCTTTATGGTCAGGTAGCGAACCTGTTCTCCCTGCCTATATCATTGGAATGCTATTAGCAAAAACTATGGAAAAAGATGATTATTTTGTAAGAAGATTAAGAACTTTGACCGTCGGCTTTTTAACCCCTCTATATTTTTTAAGAGCAGGAGCTCTTATGTCAATACCTGCACTTATTGCAGCACCTGTAATATTCATTTTTCTTTTTGCAGGAAAGGTAATCTCAAAAATTTTCGGTTTGTATCCTGCAATAAGTAATTTCAGGAGTAATAAAAAAGAAAAATGGTATTACACATTGCTAATGTCTACGGGTTTGACTTTTGGGACAATTTCTGCATTATTTGGACTTTCTCATAATATTATATCACAAGAGCAATATTCTTACATTGTAGGTGTAGTAATTGCTAGTGCTGTAATACCAACGCTTATAGCTAATAAGTTTTTCTTGCCAAAACATTTACTCGAACAACCTGTTTTAGATGACCAAGCACCTGACAAAGTTGAAATCGAAAACAGAAAACAATAAATTCCTTCTCTTATGTAAAAATTTAATCACCGACACAAAAACCAACCCAAACAATAACTCATAGGCAGTTGACAGTAAAGTATATAATAATAATATATTTGTGACATGAAAGATAAGAACCGTTAGTGCAACAGGCGGTATGTTTTATTGCCGGGTCATTATACGTTATAGCAGAAAAGGGAAATTTTCTAAATCAGGAATTGCGTTTATTCCTGATTATAGGAATTTGCGGAAGTTTTACTACATTTTCAACTTTCACAATCAATAGTTTAAAATTAATCAATTAAGGGCAGATTATTAATTTTTCATTATATACTCTTTTGAGTATAATTCTTGGCTTTCTTGCTACCATGGCTGGAGTAGTTTTAATAAATCAAATAAAGCCCTAGCTGTTAAAATATTTGTTTTACAAATCTTTTTTAATAGATTCATAGTCACTTTCGATTAATTTGATTTCATCAACCTTTTTTTCCTCTAATTTTGCTGGATTATAGTATTTATATACAACATCGTTTTTCATCCCTATTACAAGCAACTCTGTTTTTTCATTCAAAGGTAAGCGAGCATTTATCCCAAAAGTTGTTTCTGAAACTTTTTGTAATTCAATCACACTATTTGTTTTTCTGAATATCAGGAATGCCGAAAAACCCGGAACATCATCATTTTCAATTATTACATTATAATTTACTATAACTGATGAAGGATCTCTAACATACTGATCGCAATTAATATAATTTAATTTGCTGGACTTTAATATATTATAATAATTTTCGCGTTCTTTTTGGATTCGTTCCTGTTCTTCGTAATATTTTTTTACTTCACTTTTTTCATCATCAGTCAATAATGCAAATGTTGTATCCATCGGGTTAAACTGTAATTTACTGTTTCTTTCGTCGGCCGACTCTTTATCCGTAATAATTATAGATATCCCATCTAAACCAATTGTAGCTCCTATTTCTGAATTGTTGTTTTTAGCAAGTTGCCTTTTATCAGATATCCAGTTCATTCGACCGTCTTCCATTCTCTCTCCATAAAATGTATAAAATCTTTCATCTGTATTTTTTGGGAATGCCAGTTCAATATCAACTCCTTCCTTTAGCTTTACTTCCTGATTATTTTTAAAAGCCTGAATGTCTATCATCCCTGCAGATTTCAAAAGATTTCCATTTGAAACAGTGCTTAATTTGTCAGAGATAAAGTCTGAAATATTATAGTATTCAGTCAATACAATTTTGACTTCTCCACTGACAGGGACATCATTCTGAGAAACAAAAGCATTTTTAGGTATTGTAATTAATGCCCCCTTTTTACCTTCTATTACAACTTCGACGTCTGTTGGAACGTTAAAATTTTGCAGTTGCGGTTTAATAGAATTTATAAAATCATTATAGGTCAGAGATGTATTTCCTGTTTTTTGAAAAAAGACTTCCACTCTTCTGTTATAAAACTGATCACTGCTTGCTGTTATTGATTCCCCCTTAAAATCAGTATTTATATTTGATGTTTTTATATTCTTACTGATGAGATAATTTTTTATCGAATTTACCCGTCTTTTCGACAATTCAAGATTAAATTCCTGATTGCCAACAGTATCTGTATGACCGACAAGAAGAAATGTGCCATTTGTCTGATTGTAATCATTTATTAGTTTATGGAGCTTCCCTATATCATTGATTCTCATAATATCACTATTGAAGTCAAAGTAGATATTACAATCCTGAGAATATGCTCTTATAGTAAAAGTAATTGTCAAAATTATCAGTCCTATTATGCCGATTTTATTTTTCATTAATTTTTTATTAATAATCGTTAAATTGCTTAAAATAAGAATATTTTTTGCGGGAAAACCATCAAATTACTTTCAAAACAATATTTTCACCGACTGAAATAAGTATTTTTTGACTGCGTTTTAAAAAAAGGGCGTTCCCTCATTCTTTTTATGCATTCATAAATGCACTCTTTCCGGCAAAATGGCCGGCTTTTCCCAGTTGCATCTCAATTCTCATCAGCTGATTGTATTTTTCAATTCTTTCGCCTCTGCATGCACTTCCGGTTTTTAAATGCCCTGCATTCACAGCAACGGTAAGATCAGCTATAAATGAATCAGGAGTTTCACCGCTACGGTGTGAAACAAAGCAATTGTATTTGTTTCTGTATGCTAATTCTATTGTCTCGAGTGTTTCTGAAACAGTTCCTATCTGGTTAAGTTTTATCAGAACGCTGTTGGCAACACCTTTTTTAATTCCTTTGGCAAGTATTTCCTTATTGGTGCAAAAGAGATCATCTCCCACAATCTCGATTTTCTTGCCCAGAACAGTAGTCAGATTTTTCCATCCGTCCCAGTCATTTTCTGCCATTCCGTCTTCAAGTAATACAATAGGATAATCTTTAACCCATTTTTCCCAAAGCTTTACCATCTGATCGCTGGAAATTGATTTTTTTGTGCTTTTAAAAAATTTGTATTTTCCATTTTCCCACATTTCACTAGTTGCAGGGTCAAGACATATACTGACATCTTTGCCTGATTTGTAACCGGCTTTTTCTATACCCAGAAGAATCATTTCAACTGCTTCTTCATTCGATTTAAGGTTTGGTGCAAAACCGCCTTCATCTCCGACACCTGTGCTTAATCCTTTTCCTTTCAGAACTGATTTCAGTGAATGAAATACTTCTGATCCCATTCTCAAAGCATCAGCAAATGATTTTGCACTGTGCGGAGCGATCATAAATTCCTGAAAATCTACTGTATTATCAGCATGTTTTCCGCCATTTATTACGTTCATACATGGAACAGGCAGAACGTGGGCATTACTTCCACCTAGATACTGATATAAAGGAATTCCTGCGCTTCCGGCTTCAGCTCTTGCATATGCCATAGAAACGCCCAGTATTCCGTTAGCACCGAGTTTTGATTTATTCTTGGTACCATCAAGTTCTATCAATACAGAATCAAGTTCTCTCTGGCTTGAAAAAAACTGTCCTTCAATTTTCTTTGCAATAATTTTATTTACATTGGCAACTGCTTTCATTACACCTAAACCACCATAACGTTTTTTGTCGCCATCACGCATTTCACAGGCTTCTCTTTCTCCTGTTGAGGCTCCGCTTGGAACCATGGCTCTTGCGTATGTACCATCTTCAAGACCAAGATTAACTTCTACTGTAGGATTTCCTCTGGAATCCAGAATTTCGATTGCTTCGACTGTTTGTATTTTCATAGGTAAATAATTTATTGATTTATTAATATATTGATTTTAAAAGATATTCATAATTTAGTTTCGCTCAATTCAAAAGTTAGATGGAGCCCCTCACTCATCAATTATTAGACTATTAAAAGTTTAACTGCAATATTTTGACTACGTCGAGCTCATAAACCCTGTTCATCTTCTCTTTATGTTCAACATAATTAACATGTAGGTCCCATTGTAAAAAAATTCTCGGCTATTATTACAGTAAAAATATAAAAAATAAATATTACATACAATAATTATAAATAAAAAAAGCTGTTCGTTTACATGAACAGCCTTTTTCTATTTTACTTTTCAAAAAATTATTTTACTATTGATTTAAATGTATCATCATTAAAGTATTTGAAAAACTCCATATCTGTTTTTGCAAAATTATTTAATGAAGCATCTTTGCTAACTGCAGCTCTTAAACTATTGTACATTAAATCAGTATTTGCACTTCTTGCACCGGCAACAGCTTTCAGATAAAAATTCCATGCTGATTCTTTATCTGAAGCACAATCGACAGCTTTAACAGCTCCATCGTTATCACCATTTAATAATTTTGCCAGACCTGCATTAAATGAACAATCTGAACCAAAAGAAGTAACTGCGCTTTGATAATCTGCCTGTTTAATTTTCACAATTCCCATGTTATAATTAACTTCACTTCCTGCGCCTGTAGCAGATTTGAAAAACTCTTCCGCTCCCTGAATATCTTTATTGTGTAATGCACAAACTCCAAGGTTGTTTAAAATAATATTGTTAGAAGCTATTTTTTTTGCATTTTCAAAAGCTGTCTTAGCTTCTGAGATTTTTCCAAGATTTACATAAGCATAGCCAACATTATTAGGGCCTCTCCAGTCTTCTTTATATATTTCTGCACATGATTGATAAACTTTCAGTTTTTGATTATTATCAGTATATAAAGTAGCAGTATAAAGTAATTCTTCAACTTTCAGGCTATCTGGTTTTACACTGAAAATTTGTTTCAATTCCTCATCAGAATAGCCAACAAGGTCAACATTAACGGCTAATTTTGAACGACGTAATTTTGGCAACACTTTATTTGCTAAGTCCAGATAGGTTTTTGCCATATTTTTAATGTCCTTTTCACGAACTTCAGGATCAGAATGCATTGAAAGAACTCTCAGGATAATATCTTTATCTGCAAGATCAGAAGCTTGTAATTCTGTTTTGAAACCTTCCCAATCTTCAGGAGTTGATGCTTTGCTGAAAAAATTCTCATTTTTTACAGCTTCATCTTTTCCAAATTCTTTTTTAACAAAATCAGTTGAAACATCACCCCTTTTGGTTGCCAGTCCTGTATTCAAATCAAGAGGACCATCAGGAGAAGCATAAGAAGAAATACTTACACCTTTAAACTCTTTTCTTTCGTTTTCTTTTGCTTCTTTTATATATTCTTTTAAGGCCTTCATTTCTACTGAAGTCAATTCAGTATTTCTGATGTTTGATTGCTGAATAGCAAAATATATTGCACCATTTTTTGATTCAGGAATTATCCTTTGAAAAGCATCTTTACCAAGAATCGGACGTGGATCAATTTTAACAATCCCGGGAGTGGCAATTACACCATCACCGATTTTTATTGGATCAAATTCCAATTCTTTCTTTTTAATTTTTCCTTTAATATTGATATTAAGTTCTGAAACTCTCATAGCTTCATCGTATGAGATTTTATCTGAATATGAAAAATTACCCCCCGCGTAACTTATCACAGGATTGTTTTCTTCAACTTTCTCTCCCTGAACTGTCTGCATTTTAAATGCTTTTTCGCCACCTTGCCATTTAAGAACCGGAGTAGCTTCAACGATTGCTTTTTTATTAAAATACTTAGCAGGATAATTGACTGTAATGCCAACTGCAACACTGTCTGCGTGCATTTCAAGAATCTGTGGAGTCACCTTATACTCAACAAGGCCAGCATTTTTTTGCATTTTTTTCAATCCACTGCAACTGCTGAGGATAATTACTGCAACAAGCAGAGAAACAAATGAAATAATGTTTATTTTTTTCATAACTACCTAATTATTTGTTTTAATATGATATATTTTGACCTACAAAATTATAAATGTTTTCTTTAAATCAAAGAAATATTGTTTCCAAATTAGTTTTTTTTATTCTTTTTATGATTATTGTGCTCAAATACTGAATTATATAATTTTTTATTTTTTTTATAATTTAACTGTATTCAAACCATAATGATAATTTGATTTAAAAATTGCATTGTGAATTTTATTATAATCATTTTTATTATTTACGAAATCAATCCCGTTTATATTAATGACAAGAATTTTTATTTTTGTTTGCTGTTTAAAAAAATCAAAATATCCCTGATTTATCTTATTAAGATATTCATGACTGATCTTTTTTTCATATGACCGACCTCTTTTAGCAATATTTCCCATTAATTTTTCAGTATCAACATAAAGATAAATATAGAGATCGGGTTTGGGTAATGAATTATATATTATATCAAACAATTGTCTATATAGTTTAAATTCATCCTCAGGAAGAGTCTGTCTTGCAAAAATAAGTGACTTCATGAAAAAATAATCAGCAATTATTAAATTGTTGAACAGATAATATGAACTTAATTCATTTTTAAGTTGATTATATCTTTCTGCCAGAAAAGACAATTCAAGAGGAAAAGAATATCTTAATGGATCTTTATAAAATTTTGGTAAAAAAGGATTATCGGCAAATCTTTCGAGAATCAGTCTTGCGCTGTACTGAGCTGTAAGTTTCTTTGCCAGACTGGTTTTACCGGCACCAATGTTCCCTTCTATAACGACAAAATTGTACATTATAAGCCAAACAAAAGTTAAAAATTTATTATTTTAAATCTCATTTATATATAGGAGTAATATCCATATTATAAAAAACAAATGAATACAAATCCACTACTTCTTCAATAATTTTTTCAGTAGGTTTTCCTGCTCCATGCCCTGCCATAACATCGACACGTATCATAACAGGATTCGATCCTTTATATTTTTCCTGAAGGGTAGCGATATATTTAAACGAATGAGACGGGACTACTCTATCGTCATGATCTGCCGTTGTCACAAGGACAGCAGGGTAATCAAGTTTATCAGAAATATTGTGTAAAGGAGAATATTTATAAATATACTTAAATTCCTCCTCATTATCACTGCTTCCGTAATCACTAACCCAACCTCCGCCTATTGTAAATTTCTGAAATCTCAGCATATCCATAACACCAACAGCAGGCAATGCAACTTTAAATAAATCAGGCCTTTGATTAATACATGCACCAACCAACAAGCCTCCGTTTGACCCACCCTGAATTGCAAGTTTTTCAGGATTTGTATAACCTACCTTTATTAAATATTCGGCAGCAGAAATAAAATCATCAAATACATTTTGCTTTTTCAATTTTGTTCCTTCCTGATGCCATTCTTCGCCATATTCCCCTCCACCTCTAAGATTGGCAACGGCATAAACACCTCCGTTCTCAAGCCAGATCATTCTGCTGATTCTGAATCCGGGAGTCTGACTGATATTAAATCCTCCATAACCGTACAGAATAACAGGATTATTTCCATCAAGTTTAATCCCTTTTTTGTGAATAAGAAACATAGGTATTTTGGTTCCGTCTTTGCTTGGATAAAAAACCTGTTTTGTTTCATAAGGTTCAAAATCAAAATCAATTTCTGTGTTACTATAAATTTCTGATCTCTTTGTGGAGAAATCATATTTATAAACGACCGATGGATAAGTATAAGATGTAAAAGTGTAGAAACTCAGGGAATCGTTTTTCTGTCCATTAAATCCATCAACAGAGCCTAAAGCCGGCAATTCAATCTCATATTGAAAATTTCCATTATAATTATAAACTTCAATAACAGAATGTGCATCTTTCATATAGCCGACAATAAATTTATCGAAGCACATTGACACAGAGCGCAACACATTTTCTTTTTCAGGTATAATTACTTCGGCTGAATCAATTGATGGCATATTCATATTTATAGCCACAAGCCTGTTTTTAGGCGCTTTACAGTCGGTTGAAATATATAAAACTTCATTATTATTACCAATAACAGTATAACTATTCTCAAAATTATCGGTAATCGTTATAAATTCACCGGTTTTATCCATATGATCCAAGACATGAACCATATTTCCTTTATCTCCCATGTTTTCTTCATAAACAATCAGATATCTCTCATCATATGTTACAGAAGAGTAGAACATTCGGGATGGTACTTTTTTGTTTTCAAGCACAATTCTATCATTATTCTGAAGATCACCAAGTTTGTGATAAAATAATTTGTGAAATTCGTTTTTCTTCGTCAATTCTTGTCCTTCAGCCGGAGGATTGTATCCACTATAATAAAATCCATCACCATACCATGAAATTCCTGAAAATTTTACCCATTTAATAAAATCAGACAATTTTTCACCGGTTTCAACATTCATTACAAAAATTTCTTTCCAGTCGCTTCCTCCACTTGATATTGAATAAGCCATATATCTTCCATTTCTGGAAAATGATAACGTTGATAGAGATGCTGTTCCGTCTTCGGAGAGCAAATTCGGATCAAGTAATATTTCAGGAGTACCATCAAGTCCCTTTTGTTTATATAGAACGCTTTGATTTTGCAATCCGTCATTATAATAATAAAAATAATAATCTCCCTTTCTGAATGGTGCAGATTTCTTAGGATAATCCCATATTTTAATCAGTCTCTCTTTAATTTTATCTCTAAAAGGAATGGCTTTCAGGTAATTAAAAGTGAGGTCGTTTTGCATCCTTACCCATTGTGCAACTTCCGATGCCGTATCACATTCAAGCCAACGATAAGGATCTGGAACCTTTGTCCCGAAATACGTATCAATTGAATCAACCTTTTTTGTTTCAGGGTATTTAAAAGGGCATTTATCTGTATTGCATCCGATTATTATTATCAATACGAAAAACAGAACTGAAATTTTTGTCATAAATAGTTTATTTTAAAAGTTATAATTTGTATTAATTTATAATACAAATTCACATTTGTCTATCAGCTTTTTTTACTTTTATATCTTTGTAATTGCCAATAATTCTACCAATTATCAATCCTATAATCAAGCAAGAAATAATTAAAGGTGCTTTGGCATAACCAATATCAATAAATGAAAAGACTACCCCAACAGATAATCCGATAAACATTCCAAAAACTGAGTAATGATAATTAAAATATTTTTCAAGATAATATCCATGATCTATACGCAAATGTCTTATAGTCTTTTCAATTATTTTATCAAGATAAATTCTTTGCTTTCTATCTTTCAGATTCTCTGACATATTATTGACAAAATCAGAAATAATGTCAATAAAATGTTTGCATTGATCACAATCTTTGTATTTTTCAAGAAACTTTGAAATCCGTACTATTTTATCAAATTGATAAAAACGCAAATCCCTATCAGATATATTAATTCTTTGTTCTTCTATTTTTTCAACTATATGCTTGATGGATGACATTAATAAGTGCAATTAAGAATATCAAAGATATTTTTTTCCTGTCAGTTTATACAATTTTTTTCAAAAAAAATAGTCCGTATACATAAAATTTAATTGTACAGAAAAAAATATATAATATATTTGCAAGTGTATAAACTTAAAATTAAAAAAAATGAAGAAGAAATTATTTGTCTTTTTATTCATGTTTATGGCGGGTTTTTGTATGAATGCTCAATTTCATGCTGGTTTCACCGCTGGGCTAAATTTATCTAAAATGTCTCATGATGGTTCTACTGAAGGTGAAGTTAGTTGCCTTGGAGGACAATTAAGGGTTCCGTTTAATATAGGAATTATTGATGAAGAACCTATGAAGTTTTCATTACAGCCCGAAATAGTCCTTTCAATGAAAGGAACAAAAAGTGTAAATGATTCAGTCGCTTTCACTTTAAATACTCATTACGCTGAAATTCCTTTTATGTTTAAAGCACAATATGGCACCGGTGTCTTCAGACCTTTTTTCAATTTAGGCCCTTACTTAGGATATCATATAATGTACTATTCTGTTTATAAAAATGGTGATGATACAAATAACAGCGATCCTGAAACACCGGATAAAGACTACATGAATTCTATGGATGCAGGGTTAAATCTGGGTGCAGGGTTCAATGCCAGTGGGTTTCTTTTCGAAATTCGATATGGATTAGGTTTTTCTGATGTTTATAAAGATATTAAATCCAAAAACAGGGTTCTGAGTTTTTCAATGGGATTTCTATTGCCCTAAGTTGAAAAATTACATAATGCAATTTCAAAAACCTGATATTTCTGCACTGCTGTCTGGAAATTCTTCCCATTAAGTAATGTGAATGGTTTATCGCTAGTGTTATGTTAAGCATAATATGACGTATATATCAAATATTGTATTATCTTTGCAAAAACATTTGCATATGATACGTTATACAATCAAATTGACAAAGTCGGAAGTTGAAGAACTTAAAAGCATCGTTAATAAGGGCT
>JBDRPR010000588.1:0-2595 GCA_043826845.1 Bacteroidota bacterium | reverse complement strand
TGTTTGGTCAAACTTTTCGAATTTTTATCAAATTCACTAAAGTGCCCCTGGAATACAACTTCTCCACCAAAGCGACCAGAAAATGGGCCAATATCTATTATCTCGTCAGATGCTTTTATAATTTCTTCATCATGCTCAACAACAATAACCGAATTTCCCAAGTCTCGTAATTTTTTTAATGTGATAATTAAAAGCTTAGTATCTCTTTGGTGTAATCCTATGCTGGGTTCATCCAAAATATATAATGACCCTACAAGGCTGCTTCCTAGTGAATTTGCAAGATTAATTCTTTGAAATTCTCCTCCGGATAACGTTGATGAGCTTCTGTTCAATGATAAATATCCTAAACCTAAATCACAAAGAATTTCCAATCTTGATTTAATTTCACTGATTATTCTTTGGGCAACGACCCGATCGTAATCGCTGAGATTCATCTCTGAAAAAAAGGATATTAATTTATTCAACGGTAAATTTATAAGATCAGAAATACAGTAATTGTTGATTTTTACATAAGTACTTTCTTTTTTTAACCGCGAGCCTTCACAATCAGAACATTGTGTTTTTCCCCTGTACCGTGCTAATAATACTCTATATTGAATTTTATATGCTTTTGATTCTATGTATGAAAAAAAATTTTTTATTCCACTGAAAAATTTATTGCCCTTCCATAAAATTTCTTTTTCCTCATAACTGAGATTATTATATGGTCGATGAACAGGAAAGTTAAACTTCTCAGCATTCTTTATTAATTCATCCTTCCAGTCCTGCATTTTTTCGCCTTTCCAGCAAGTTATTGCATCCTGATATACAGATAAACTTTTATCAGGGACAACCAGTTCCGGATCAATTCCCATAACAGTCCCGAATCCCTCACATTTTTCACATGCACCCATTGGATTATTAAAACTAAACATGTTGACATCAGGTTCATGAAAAGAAATACCATCAGCTTCAAACTTGTTGGAGAATGTCAATTCTCTGCCATTTGAAAAACATATCAGGCACTCTCCTTTTCCTTCAGCAAAAGCAATTTGCAAAGAATCCGCAATTCTTGATTTTGTATCATCATCATCATTTAAAGCAATTCGATCAACAACAATAAAGAGCTTTTTAATGGATATAAGAGTTTTAAGTTCTATTTCATCGATATTTTTTATTTGATTATCAATAAAAATTCTGGAAAAACCTTGTTGTTTTATTATTTCAATTATACGAGCTGAATTATTTTGTTTTTTTAAGTTAATCGGAAATATAATAAAAAATGAAGTTGATTTTTTTTGATTGTAAATTTCTTTTAATATATCAGATATTGAGTACTTTTTAACTATATCTCCGGAAACAGGAGAATAAGTTTTCCCGATTTTTGAAAACAAAAGTTTCATATAATCGTATATTTCAGTTGAAGTGCCGACTGTTGATCGTGGATTGTTGGATTTTACTTTTTGTTCAATTGCAATTGCAGGTGGAATTCCTCTGATATATTCAACATCAGGCTTATTTATTCTGCCTAAGAATTGCCTTGCATAAGATGATAAACTTTCAACATATCGTCGTTGACCTTCTGCATAAAGGGTGTCAAATGCAAGTGATGACTTCCCTGAACCTGACAAACCTGTAATTACAACAAGTTTGTTTCTGGGAATTGAAACGGTTAGATTTTTTAAATTATGTACATTGGCATTTTTTATTAAAATAGAATTTGTATCTTTGCGAGTTGGCATAAGTTTTGTAACAATATTTTTTTGCAAAAATACAATAAACAAGCAAAGCTTACGTTATAAATAAGTATTAATTAATAAAAGGAGGACTGTATATCGAGTAAAATTCTACGTTAACCAATGATAAGGAGGTTATCATGAATTATCATAATTTAACAGATTGTGATCTCGTTTTACAGTATCAAAATGGTGATTATTCTTCGTTCGAAGAATTAATTTCAAGGCACAAAAAAAAGATCTATACCTATATATTGATTACTGTAAAAAACAGTGCACTCGCTGAAGATATTTTTCAAGATACATTTATTAAAGTAATAAAATCTCTTAAAGAAGGGAAATATACACATCAGGGACGTTTCGTTTCCTGGGTGGCAAGAATTGCTCATAATCTGATTATTGATCACTTCCGAAAAACAAATAATTTCAAGACTTTTAATCACGATGAGAGAGAGTTGGATTTGTTTACAAACAAGAAAACTTCAGTCCAGAATATTGAAGACAGAATAATAAATGATCAGGTTTCTAAAGATATAAGAAAAATAATTAATATGTTGCCAGATGAGCAGAGAGAAATTATTGTACTTAGACATTATGTTGGTTTAAGTTTTAAAGAAATTGCTGAAGAGACAAATGTTAGCATAAATACTGCATTAGGAAGGATGAGATATGCTCTGATAAACTTAAGAAAACTGATTAAGGAAAATAATATGGAATTATCATATGTATAAACAATAATTTTTTAACCGGAGCGTTATTGGAATATGATTAACTTAAATTATATGAAAATAAAATGCCTATGGTTAAAAATTCTACTATTATTTTTGTTTACGATAATTCAAAAGCCGAAAGATGGGAACTGATTGATGTTGAAAGTCTG
>JBDRPR010000587.1:0-18513 GCA_043826845.1 Bacteroidota bacterium | reverse complement strand
AAAACAATCAACAAATAATTCTTCTTTTATTTCTTTCACATCAGAAACACAGGGAAATATCTGGTTGCCATTTTCATATACATACATAATTTCAGTCATATGTTCAAAAAAACAGAAGGTTTCTGTATATACCGGACCTCCTCCTCCAGCACCAATACATTCAATCCAAGGTCCAATAAATATATCATATATCTGTCCGTTTGTATTAGTATCAATACAATGTAATTGAAATTGGTTTCTAAATACATTATTTACACATATTTGTGGTTGTCCCCCTTCTATCCTAAATCTTGCAAATCCCCCAATAATTGGGAAATTCACAGATTGTGCAGATTGTGCAAGAGGTGGAATATATATTGATACTGTATCACCGTTTTGTAAGTTAAAATCATAAAGAAGATATTCACTGGAATCGTTTCCATGTTTGTACACCCAAGTACTGTCAGAATAATTGTAAGCAGAGTCATTCGGGGCACCATATTGTATTAACCGGTTTAAATAAATAATCCATACTCTTTTGGAGGTATCTTCTCTCACGGCATAATCACGCAATTTTGTTCCCTGTACTCCAATTATTTCATAAACATTTCCATGAATTACAGTATCTCTTTTTGTTACGATATCATAACTGTCCTCAATATACACAGGGCAGCAGGAAGATTCCTGTACATTCCAAACAGCGTTGCTGTCAGGGAAAATATCAACAGTTTGTCCAAATAAATTCAGACAAAAAACAGACAAAATAAAAAACAACAAATTTTTCTTCATTTTTTCGAGTTTTGTTAATTACAAAATAATTTTAATTCATTTTCATTTGATGGTTACTGTCCTAAAAAAAGTAAAAATAAAACATAAAAAGTTAAAAATCAAATTTATTTATTTGTTTTTTAATATTTTCCTTAATATTCATTTTTTCTGCATATAAAACTTACATTGCTTTATACACGTTTATTCCGAAAATTTCAAAAAAGGTAACAAGAAAAAGGAAAGATTTAATATAAAAACCTTTAAGTCAGGTAAATTATTTTTAGTCATGGAGAATTTCAAGTGTTTTTATAAATTCCACTTTGCACCCCGGATTCTTACTCCTCACTACCTGCTCTAATTTCCTTTTTGAGAAAATCCATAGCCAGGGCTTATACCTTTCATCCCGGTAAACGACCTGAATTAAGGCTGTCACGGCTTTCGATACGGACATATTGGGTGTCAGCAGTGACAATTCCGTTTATGGTACAAAATCCTTTATGTTAATTGAAATAAATTTAGTTTCAGTTAAAAATTTATTTATTTTTGCCTTAGCAAATTAACCAAAAAAATAACTTATACTTTTATACTATGAAAACAATGATTTACAAAAGTTTATCAACGCTTTTTGTTCTGATTTTTTTAAATGGAATGTTGTATTCTCAAAAAATACAGGACAAACAATCAAAACAAAATCAGGTATTATCTGTTCAATGCGGAAAACAAGCAGTTGATTTTCCAAATAATGTATTATTAAATTCTCCATACAAAAAACCACTTAACCAGAAAGCCTATACAAGTTTACTTACTCAGGATTTCAGTTCTGCTACTTTCCCTCCTACAGGATGGACCAGCACTATTATCTCAGGCACATTGAACTGGGCAAGAGGAACAAATCTCACCTTGTCATATAACTCTCTGAATGGGACAGGGACTACCTTTTCAGATGGTTATGCGATTGTTGACAGCGACGTGAACGGAGGTGCAGGTGGAGCAGAAAATTGTGTTCTTACATCCCAGGCAATAAATTGCACAGGTCAAAGCTATGTTTGGTTGAAATTTAATGAATTTTTCAGACAATTTGGTGCAAGTACAGGTCATGTTGAAGTCAGTAATAACGGTTCAACCTGGACGACTGTTTATTCTGCAGAAACCGGACTGGCAGCAAATGAAAGCACTGCAAATCCTCATTTTGTTGATGTTGATGTTTCTGCTTATGCGGCGAATCAGGCAACTTTTTATGTGCGTTTTCACTGGACAGGCAATTATGATTATTACTGGATAGTTGATGACATTGATGTTTATATTCGTCCTCAATATGATGCAGCTTTTTCAGGAAGAACAAATATGAATGCATATTCAATTATTCCGTGGAAACATTATACTACAGGACCACTGACGCAATCTGCTACCGCTTTTAATACCGGAGGAGCAACTATGACAACCGTTTATATGACCAATACTGTTTATGACGGAGATACATGGTCTGTACTTCAGACAAACAGCAGCAATTATGTTCCGTCAATTACTGCTAATTCAACATCACTATTAACAGCGCCTTCTTATACTCCGCCTGCTGGAAACGGTTTTTATGTATCAGAAAATATAATACATATTGCTGAAGCTGATGCAGATATTAATAACGACACAATTTCACAAGGATTCTGGATAAATGATTCTATTTTTGCACGTGATGATGCAATGTTTACAGGCTTTTTAGATGGATCTCTCGGTTCGAATAGCTCTGAAATAATTCTTGGAAACATATTCACATTTACTAGTTCCGATGCACTGACTCATGTCAGAGCATGGGTTACAGGTCCACAAGTAGGAAATCAGGCACAAATTGTTGTATATAATTTTGCCGGTGGAGTTCCCACAACTCTTTTGACTTCATCAAATATTTTTACATTTACAACTGCCGGAGGACAATGGCTTGATCTGCCAATGTCAACAGGAGCTGTGACATTAAATCCCGGTACCTATTTCTTCGGTGTAAAACAAATAACTACTACAGTAAATCTGGGGATAGCTTATACTGACAATAATTTCACACCTCTTACAACATTTGTTAAAATTGGTACTGATCCTTTTGATACTTTAAGTAATTATGGATACGATGTTTCTTTTATTATTCATCCGATAGTGGTTTGCGGTGCATATCATCCGGTAATCACTTCATCATACAGTCATATATGTACAGGTGATCAGGTAACTCTGACATCAAGCCCCGGAACCTCATACCTGTGGAGTCCCGGAAATCAGACAACCGTTTCAATAAATGTTACCACTGCCGGGACATATTCTGTTCAAACTACAAGCAACATTGGTTGTACTGCTGTTTCCAATCCATTGACATTAAGTGAATATCCAAAACCAACAATATCCCTTGGAACTGATATTACTGTTTGTGATGAGGTTCAATTAGATGCAGGACCCGGATTTGTTTCATATCAATGGACCGGCGGAGGAACTACACAATATCTCGATGTTACTTCTACAGGCAATTATGTCGTTACGGTTACTGATACATATTGCAGTAATACCGATGATATAAATGTTATTGTTAATGCTTCTCCTGTCCCTGTTATTACAGGTGGCGGAAGTTTTTGCTATGATGCAACTGTTTCATTAAACGCAGGAAGTGGTTATGACAGTTATTTATGGTCTGTAGGGACTTCGACATCTGAATTACTAAACGTTGACACCATGCTTGTTGACACAGGTACTACCACAATTTATGTAACAGTTACTCAAAACGGTTGTACAGGTATTGATTCTGTTGACGTTACATTTCATTCATGTGTTGATATTTCAGAGGTTGCCGGGATAAATGAAATGTCTATATTCCCAAATCCTAACAATGGAAATTTTGCAATCAATACCTCCGGATTTGAAGGCGAATTTAATTTAACAATTACAAATAATATCGGAGAAATCGTATATACACAAAGATTTGATAACTACAACAATGAAATTGTTCCATTGAACATCAAGGGTGTACCTTACGGTATTTATTATATTCAGGTTAATAATGATGAAATCAGCAGAGTTTTGAAGATTGTGGTGAAATAACCCACAACCTGAAAGACTTCTCATGGTTATCGAATCTGCGAACATCTGCGATATCTGCGGGATTAAAAAAAACTAAATATATTTTCCCGCAGATTACGCAAATTAACGCAGAAAAAGGGATTAATACTGTATTAATATATCATTTTATGCATTAATTTTTCTATACCTAAAGTATTATATATGTGACACATGAAAGTATTTTGCTTAATTGTATTAATAATAGGTATTAATTTGAGAATTATTCAGGCACAATGGATCAGCCTCAATTCAAATACGACAGAAAATTTAAATCATGTTCAGTTTTTAAATGACAGCGTTGGATTTATTGTTGGTAATAATGGAACAGTTTTAAAAACGATTGATTATGGAAACAACTGGACTGATATTTTCGCATTAAATTCCCAGAATTTTTATTCATTTTTCCAATTAAATATTGACACAATCTATATAGGATCAACCTGTTTTTTTCGAACAGATGATGGAGGATTAAATTGGATTTTTATTTCGGATTTAAGCGCTAAAATCACAGATATTTATTACAAAAGTTCTGACATGGGTTTTATAAATAAACCTTGGTCTTTGTGGAAATATGAAAATCAAGTATGGGAACAAGTAGTTTATAACTCATTATATGATTTACAATTTACAAGTGCAAATGTTGGTTATATTGTAGGAGAAGAATTTAATAGCAGTCCTTGCAACGGATTTTATAAAACAGTAAACGGTGGTAATTTATGGTCATATATTTCCCCTGACACATGTTTTAAAATAAGTACATATTGCTTTATTAATGACTTAACAGGATATCTTGTGAATACAAACAATGACCTTTATATAACAATTGATGGGAGTAATTCATGGTCGCTTATAAATAGTAATATTACAAACGACAGCATAACAGATTGCATTTTTATTAATGACTATTATGGTTATTTTACAAGTGTCAGTGGAAATATTTATAAGACATATAACGGTGGAATTACATGTAATATTGATTTTTCTGTTTCCGATTCACTAAACTTTATTGCTGTTACAGCCAATTACATTTATGTCGTTGGAAATAATGGAATTGTTTTAAGAAGTCAACTGTCAACAGAAATAAAAAATCATGGGATTTCGAATTGCATTTTTAATGCTTATCCCAATCCTAACAATGGAACTTTTGCAATCAGTACATCCGGATTTGAAGGCGAATTTAATATGACAATTACAAATAATCTGGGAGAAATTGTATATACACAAAGATTTGATAATTACAGCCATGAAGTTGTTCCATTGAACATCAAAGGTGTACCTTACGGTATTTATTATATTCAGGTTAATAATGATGAAATCAGCAGAGTTTTGAAGATTGTGGTGAAATAACCGACGAACTGAAAGACTTCTCCTGGTCATCGAATCTGCGAACATCTGTGATATCTGCGGGATAATATGAAAATTTTTTCGCAGATTGCGCAGATTAACGCAGAAAAATTTTTATACTTTATTTTTATTTGTCCAGATGGCGAATTGAATTCTTGCAATTACCTCTTCTTTCCCCAGTAAATTCATTATATCAAAAAGATCAGGACCGGAACTGTTTCCGACAAGGCATAAGCGAAGAGGACTCATTACTGCACCAAAACCAATCTGCTTTAATTCGATATAATTTTTAATTTTTTCTTCCAGATTCTCTTTATTCAGGATTTTTGCTTCTTCAATTATCGGAATAATATCAGATAAAATTTCCGAAGTACTTTCTTTCCAGACTTTTTGAACTGTTTTTTCATCAAAACTTTTTGGAGCAATAAATAAAAAGGCAGCCTGACTATTAATTTCATGAATAAAATTAGCCCTTTCCTTAAAAATTCTGACAATTTGTTCTGCTTTTTCAAAAGAAATTGAAGCACTATTTTTCTTCGTCTCAAGAATAAACAATTTTGCAATTTCCTGATCAGATTTTAATTGCAAATACTGATGATTATACCATTTTGCCTTTTCGGGATCGAATTTTGAACCGGATTTCCCAACTCTTTCAAGAGAGAACAGATCAATTAATTCATTCATTGAAAATATTTCCTGTTCAGTTCCCGGATTCCAACCAAGTAATGCAAGCATATTTATAAACGCTTCAGGAATGTATCCGTCTTCTCTGAATCCTCTGGCTTCTTCTCCGTCCGATGGATTCCAATGTATCGGAAAAACAGGAAATCCCATTTTATCACCATCTCTTTTGCTCAGTTTTCCATTTCCTGTTGGTTTCAACAATAAAGGAAGGTGCGCAAACTTAGGCATGTTCCAATTAAATGCTTTATATAATAAAACATGCAATGGTAATGAAGGTAACCATTCTTCACCTCGGATAACATGAGATATTTCCATAAGATGGTCGTCAACAATATTTGCAAGATGATAAGTAGGCATTCCGTCCGATTTGTATAAAACTTTGTCGTCAAGAGTATTTGTATTTACAGTAATATCTCCCCTGATAATGTCACTAAATGATAATTGCTGATTTTCGGGAATTTTATAACGAATGACATATGACTTATTTTCTTTCAAGTACAAATCAACTGATTCTTTTGACAGAGTCAGTGAATTATTCAGGCTCATTCTTACTGAAGAATCGTAGGAAAATAGTTTTTTTTCAGATTCGTATTTTTTTCTCAGCTCATCCAGTTCCTCGGGAGTATCAAAAGCATAATATGCATTTCCAGAGTTGATAAGAGTATCCGCATACTGTTTATATATATTTTTTCTTTCTGACTGGCGGTAGGGACCAAAAGGACCACCTTCTCTGATCCCCTCGTCAAATTTTATCCCGCACCAGTTCAGTGATTCCATAATATATTCTTCAGCTCCTTTAACAAATCTTGTCTGGTCTGTATCTTCAATACGAAGAATAAAACTCCCCTTATTTTTTTTTGCAAACAGATAATTAAATAAGGCAGTTCTCACACCTCCTATATGCAAAGGGCCGGTGGGACTGGGAGCGAATCGTAGTCTGATGTTTGAATTCATAAGAATAGTTTATTACAAAGGTATGAATGTTCACGTATTAATTCCAAATTCCAAAACCCAAGAACCAAATTCCAATTCTCAGAGTTTATTAATAATTGAAGCGAGAATCAATTTTAATTCTGATGATTCTTTAACCAAATAACTGTTCATTTTTTCATCGCCAATTTTCAGGTGATTTAATATTCGCAGAAAGTAATTTGCTTCGCGGATCTCTTTCAAAGAAATGCCAATTTTTGTCTTGGCATCAGGAATAGTAGGAGACCCTTGTGACTCTTCGTAGTTTGCCCCGGTTGACGTTGCTGATTTAATAAGCTGACGTTTCATATCCATCGTTTCTATTGTGTTTTTAATAGTCCGATTATATAAAATTACATCAATAGAAAATTTAAACAATCTTTCACAAAGATCTTTTTTCTTAATCATATTCTATACTTATAAAAATCAGAGTTTAAAACTTGGGTCTTGGAATTTGAGACTTGGAATTTAAATTTGTCCTTTCTTATGTTTTTCTCCAATCACTTTAAGCATATCCTGTGTCATAGCATCGAGATCATAAGCTGGTTTCCATCCCCATTCATTTCTTGCTGCTGTATCATCAACTGAATTCGGCCATGAATCTGCTATTGCCTGACGGAAATCAGGTTCATATGAAATTTGAAAATCCGGCAGATATTTTTTAATTGAATTTGCAAGTTCGGCAACAGAAAAACTCATTGCTCCCACGTTAAAATCGCTGTGGTGTTTGAGTTTTGAAAAGTCAGCCTGCATCAGATCAATAGTCGCTTTTAAACAATCAGGCATATACATCATAGGCAGACGCGTATCTTCTCTGACGAAACATTTGTATTTTCCGTATTTCACTGCATCGTAGTATATTGCAACTGCGTAATCAGTAGTTCCTCCCCCTGGCAATGTTTCATTACTTATTATACCGGGATATCTTAATCCACGTACATCAAGATTGTATTTACGAACATAATAGTCTGCAAGTAATTCTCCGGCTACTTTTGTAACGCCATACATAGTTGTCGGCTTCAGAACAGTTTCCTGAGGAGCGCTATCTAAAGGAGTTCCCGGGCCAAAAACAGCAATCGAACTTGGAACCAGCACCTGTTTCATATTCATCTCACGGGCAACTTCCAGAACATTAATCAAACCGTTCATATTTACATCCCATGCCAGCATCGGATTACTTTCGCCCACTGCAGATAGAATCGCTGCCATGTTCACTAAACAATCCACATTATATTTTTTACAAATTCTGAATAAATCTTCTTTATTTGTAGTATCAAAAAATTCAAATGGACCTGATTCTTTTATTTTATCTGACGGTTGTGTTTTTCTGGTAGATGCAATAACATTTTCATTACCATACACCCTTCTCAATTCAAGTGTCAGTTCAGAGCCAATTTGTCCCACTGCTCCGATTATAAGTATTTTATTCATATTATAAATAGATTTAGTTGATGATTTTTTGTTGAATTAAGCAAAAGTAATTTATTTTATATTATTACAATAAAAAAAACCTATGTTGTTCACATAGGTTTTAAGGAAAATATACCTGGCTTTATTTCACCATCAACTTTCTTTTATATATTTTATCGTTAGAAGAGCCAATTATTAAATATGTCCCTACGGATAATTGATTATAAGGATCAATTGCTTCAAGCACCATGCCGTCATCACTGGTTATCAACACCTTGGAAAATTGTTCTTGTCCAAGAATATTAAGAACAACAACAAGAATTTCTATATTTGGTTCAAATCCATTTGCCTGAATGAATGATGATTGCCCTGATTGTACAGGGTTTGGAAATATATTAAATGAATTTTCCAAAGAAGAACTCTTTCTAACAGATATCAAATGACTTAATGTGGATTTCCCGTCAAAATCAGTTTGTCTTAAACGGTAGTAAGTTACGCCATCGAATGGCTTTTCATCAACATAAAAATATTTCGTAATATAATTTGTTGTTCCGGAACCATCAATAACTGTAAGTGTTTGGAAGTTTTTTCCATCGGATGTTTTTTCAATTATAAAATAGTCATTATTAACTTCCACTGCAGTAATCCATTCTAACAGTACATTTCCTTCAGTATTATAATCAGCATCAAAGCTGAGTAATTCAATCGGTAAAGAGCCTGTATAAACTGTAGAACTATCCGGAATACTACTTGTAGGTATAATACCAAAAGTTGTACCGGTACCTGTAAAATCTTCGGCAGAAATAGTACCAGAGCCAATAATATCGCCTCCGTTACCATTATCAAAAGTGCCTTCTACACTAACTGTTCCGTCAATTACTACATCATCACTATTGTTGTAATTTGTTAAATTATTATGAACAATGATTTGTCCAGTTGGTGCTACATATACAACAGATCCATTACTAAATGTCAGGTTATAAACTTCAAGCGTACCATAAACAACCAGAGAAGTATTTGAAGGAATCGATACATCAAAAGTCAGGGTGTGCAAAGATCTATCTTCAGCAATTTCCAATCTTCCGGTGTTTGCCTGCAAGGAAAAGTTTTGATTTAATTCAATGGATTGATTTATGAAAATAACATCCTTCCCAACTGGAGTACAACTACATGAAGCCCCTCCAGATGTAGCAGACCAATATATGCCATTTGTCCATGTGCCGGGACTACCCATTCCGTCTAAAATACTATATCTGTCTGCAGAGAAGCAATTATGAGAAAAAATACCAATTATTGTAATAAATATAATTAAACGCATTTAAAATTGTTTATATTTTTTAAATACGCACAATTAATGAAAAAAGTTGAGCTTTTTTCACTAAATATTATGAACGTTCAGTTATTTTTGACGAATGGCTATTTTTTTTTGATTAAAAAATCCTTGTAATTTATCCGCATTTTGAATGCCCGCAGTCCTGACAAATCAGACAACCTTCCTGATAAATCAATGTTTCTGAATCACATTGTTCGCATTTTTGTCCTTTTTTTGCTTTAGTTCCATCAGGAATGTATTTTTTTAACGCTCTTTCAACTCCATTTTTCCAGGTATTGATAGTTTCGCTGTCTAATCGCAAGGAACTTATTAAATTAATAACACTTGGGATTGGCATTCCATGTCGCAATACACCAGAGACAAGTTTCGCATAGTTCCAGTAATCTTCGTCGAAAAGTCTGTTTAATCCTTCAAAAGTGACTTTGTAGCCATGTTTGTCTTTATATTGAAAATCGTATCGTTTTTTTCCGCTCTCCAACCTATGTTTAATAATATTTACTTTTTTAACAGTTTTTGGAATATAGAAAATATCTTCTTCCTGTTTTCCTGTAAATATTTCATATGGTCTTCCTTCCATTAATCCGACAAAGGCAATCCATTGTTCATTGTTATTTGTAAATCTTACCACATCGGCCTCAAGACTATCCGGTCTTTTTTGAGCTTCAGAATATGTGGCAGTTTTTTTCTTTTTATCATTTGCAACAAGAACTCCTGATCTGCACCCGTCACGATAAACTGTTACTCCTTTACATCCGCTTTCCCAGGCAGCTTTGTAAACTTCTCCCACTTTTTCTCTGGAAACATCTTCCGGGAGATTTACAGTTACACTAATAGAATGATCTACCCATTTTTGCATAGCTCCCTGCATTTTGACCTTACTCACCCAGTCAACACAATTTGAAGTAGCATTATAATAGGGAGATTTTTTCACCAGATCTTCTATTTGCTCATCGCTAAAATTTTTAACTTCAGTTGTATCATAGCCATTAACTTCCATCCAGATTAAGAACTTATGATGGAAAACAAAATATTCTACCCAACTGTCACCCAGATCATCAACAAAATTCACTTTTACATCTTTATCATTTGGATTTACTTTTCTTCTTCTTTTATAAGCAGGCAGAAAAACCGGTTCAATACCTGAGGTTGTTTGTGTCATCAGGCTGGTTGTGCCTGTCGGGGCTATTGTAAGTATAGCTATATTACGTCTTCCGTTTTGAGTCATTTGCTGATACAAATCAGGATCTGCTTTTTTCAGACGAAGAATAAAAGGATTGTTTTTTTCCCTCTGAGTGTCATAAACAGGAAATGCGCCTCTGTCCTTAGCAAGGAAAACAGAAGAACGATAAGCTTCAATTGCGAGTGTTTTTTGAACTTCAACCGAAAAATCAATTGCAATTTCACTGCCATACTGTAATCCTAATGCAGCAAGCATATCGCCTTCGGCAGTAATACCGATTCCGGTTCTTCTTCCTTCAAGGGCTTTGTTACGTATATTTTCCCAAAGTTTTCTTTCGACTCTTTTTATTTCTATATCTTCAGGATCAGTAGAAATTTTGTTAACAATCATATCGATTTTCTCCAATTCCAGATCAATAATGTCATCCATTATTCTCTGTGCAAAGTGAACATGTTTTTTGAAAAGATCGAAATCGAATTTTGCTTCTTTTGTAAAAGGCTTGTCAACATAACCGTATAAATTCAAAGCTAAAAGCCTGCAACTGTCATAAGGACATAATGGAATTTCGCCACATGGATTTGTAGAAACAGTACGAAAACCATAATCTGAATAACAATCGGGAACAGATTCTTTTATAACAGTATCCCAGAACAAAATACCCGGTTCAGCTGATTGCCATGCATTATTAACAATTTTATCCCATAATTTCAAAGCATCAATTTCTTTTTTGAATCCTGGTTTATCAGAATCTACAGGAAAACATTGAGTATATGCTGTCTTATTAATAACAGCTTTCATAAATTCGTCGTCAATTTTTACAGAAACATTTGCTCCTGTGACTTTTCCGGGAGTCATTTTTGCATCTATAAAATCCTCAACATCCGGGTGTTTAATTGAAACGCTAAGCATTAAAGCACCTCTTCTTCCATCCTGAGCAACTTCTCTGGTCGAATTTGAATATCTTTCCATAAAAGGAACGATACCTGTAGAAGTAAGAGCACTGTTTAGCACCGAACTGCCCTTTGGGCGAATGTGGGTCAAATCGTGGCCAACACCCCCTCTTCGTTTCATAAGTTGCACCTGTTCCTGATCAATTTTCAGAATTCCACCATATGAATCTGCTTGTTTTTCATTCCCAATTACAAAACAATTGGATAAGGAAGCAATTTGGTGATGATTCCCAATCCCAGTCATTGGACCACCCTGTGGAACTATATATTTAAAATCTTTCAGTAGATAATATATTTCCTCTTCGTTTATAGGTCCGGGATATCGTTTTTCAATACGAGCAATTTCACTTGCCAGTCTTTTGTGCATATCATCCGGTGTACATTCAAAAATCTCTCCCTGAGAATTTTTCAGCGCATATTTATTAACCCATACGGTTGCAGCCAGTTCGTCGCCTTTAAAATATTCCTTTGAGAATTTTATTGCTTCTTCAAAAGAATAGGTCTTTGTTGTTTGTTTTTTTTCTATAGACATTTCTTCAATAAACATATGCTGATACTTTTATAAATAATTGATATTAAATTAATAATTGAGATTTCTTTTCAAGGTATAAAACAACGCTAATTTAGTTATACATTAGTTTTTGTGCCAATCAAATTTTTAACATCGTTATTAACAGTTATAAAAAAAACAGCTTTTTTTACTGTACTGCAATTTGTTATCCACTTATCAACCGCTGGTTGATAATTTCCTATCTAAAAATAATAGCTTTGAAAGCTATTAAAGCACAAGGAATAAGTAACTTTTCAACAAACTTCTGTTTAAAATAAAAATTGGTTAATTCCATGCTATATCTATTGATCTGTATATGTTATAGATAGGCGGGCATTTAATGATAAACAATTAATCTGAAATTAACATACCAAATCAAAAAATTTGTGAGATATTAACAAAAAATCTTCCCGAAAACATCAAATAAAACTTTTAAGAGAATTATTTTGATTGAAATTGAAATATGCTGTTTAATATCCTTTCAACTGCCCCCAAATTATTCACAACAAACTGTGTAACATTTTTTTGTGTCGAGGAATAAAAATCCGAATCATTAATAAATCTGTTTAAAATTATTTCGAATTTTTCAAAATCATCAATAGAAAATGCTCCTTTTTGATTAATAAGTTCAATCGCTTCATTAAATTTTTCATGTTTCGGTCCAAATATTACCGGTAAACTAAAAGCTGCAGGTTCGAGAATGTTGTGGATTCCCTTACCAAATCCTCCTCCGACATATGCAACATAACCATATTTATAGACCGAAGATAGTTTTCCTATACTATCAATAATTAAGCATTGATAATTTTTTTCTGCATTTATTGTCAATTCTGAATGACAAATTGAAGATACATTAATTTGCTTTTGAAACAATTTTATATTTTCTTTATTTATTTCATGAGGAGCAACGATATATTTTATCTCAAGACGGTTTTTATTTATATTTATAAATTTAATCAATAATTCTTCATCCTTTTTCCAGGTACTTCCAAAAATGAGAACTTTTGCGTTTTCTGAGAATAATTTAATTTCGGGAAAATCTGTGCTGTTCTGAGTGATTGAATATACTCTGTCGAATCTTGTATCTCCGCTAACAGAAACATTTGTAATATTGTGACTTTTCAAAATATTTGCTGACTCAGTATTCTGAACAAATATGTGTGAGAAAAACAATAACATTTGACGATACCATTTTCCATACCATCTAAAAAATAACTGATCGGGACGAAAATTTGCAGAAATCAAATATACAGGAATATTTCTGATCTTTAATTGATTTAAATAATGGTACCAAAATTCGTATTTAACAAAGAAAACTTTTGAGGGATTGACAATTTCAATAAATTTTCCGGCATTTCTTTTAGTGTCAAGAGGCAGATAAAAAATAAAATCTGCATATTCAAAGTTCCTTCTGACATTATATCCTGAAGGAGAATAAAATGTAAGCAATATTTTTATATCCGGGTTAAGTTTTTTTAATTTTTCAAGAAGAGGCCTCCCCTGCTCAAATTCTCCCAATGATGCTGTATGTATCCAGATTATTTTTTCATTGCCTTGTATTTTCTCATCAATCTTACTAAAAATATTTTTTCTTCCATTAATCCAGTCTTTTGCTTTTTGATTACTTATTGATGCCAGTTTAATAGCCAGATAATAAAGAGAAATTGTAAAATTATAAACTAAAAGCATTTCGATTAATTGTAATAATAACCATCGGCCATTCTTTTATAAAGAGGAATTAACCATGAGATCTTTAGTCCGCCAAGCATATCAAGTCTTTGTTCATCGTCTTTTTCCATAGTATCAAAATTAAAATTCCTGCGGCATTTTGTCCAGGCCTGATAAAATTCAAATTCAACAGCAAAATTCAATATTTGATTTTTACCAATATACATATATCCTATTGATTCAGTCGCAAACAAACCATTTGTAAGTTTATCATAACCTTTTTTATATTCATTTAATATCTGAGGAGCCCGGTTCCCGTCATTTTCAATGCGTATTTTATGTTGTAAAAAACCTAAGCCTCCTGTAATTAATACTCCCGAATTTGGATTTGATCCGAAAACAGGGATTATTAATCCTGTTCTTCCTCCTGCATAAAAACCTCTCTCTGTTAACAGAACAGTGGCAAATTCCCCGTTTTGATCAATAATCTGTCCATCTGAAGTCATAATTGCATTTAATACCGAAGTGGCTTCATTTTTCAATTTATTTCCAAATAAATAAGTGCATTCTGCAGAAAATAAAATATTTGATTTTGTTTTAATCTGAAATCCACCTCCTGTGGAAAAATTATTGCCGAATCTTCTGGATAAATCTCCTCCCGGAATCTGATATGCTATTACTCCCTTAAACATCGGAATAAACATAGCAGAATCAATTCTGCTCTGTGAAAACATAACTGCATTTACAAAAAGGAGTATTAATAACAAGCGGAATTTCAATGTATTCGATTTTTCAGATAATAAAATAAGCATATCTTTATACTTCAATCAAATTGCTTAAACGAAATGTTTTATTATTTTGGTATAAAAGTATCTCAATTTTATCAGATTTTAATTAATTTTTCGTTTAATTATCCAAATCATTACTTTTACTATTTTCTCATTTAGATTTGAAAAAGTTTTTAATAAATATTATTTGTTTATTATGTGTGAGCAGTTTTTTTGCTCAGAATTTGAGCAATTTCAGGTCTAAGACTATTGTGTTTGACAACGATACAATTAATCTTGACAGTTTAAGCATTATCCCTGGTTCTGCAATTATTTATAACTCAAATGGTGAAATTATAAAGGATTCAGATTATAATATTGACTGGTCTGATGGACGAATTATCATCAATCGTGGTTTTACAGAGATTCAAAATCCCTGTAAAATTTCATACAGGGTATTTCCCATATCTTTTTCACGGGAAAATTTCAATAAAGACATTAATAAAACCTATTTTAGCTATGACAGCATTCAGAATCCTTTTGTCTTTTCATATAACAATCAGTATGACAGAAACTTTTTTGGAAATAATGATCTTTCCAGACGTGGTAGCATTTCCCGCGGAATTACATTTGGAAATAATCAGGATGTAATTGTAAACTCAAATCTAAATCTTCAGTTATCAGGTAAAATAAATAACAATTTAAGTATCCTTGCTGCAATATCCGATAACAATGTCCCTATCCAACCCGATGGAAACACGCAACAAATCCAGGAGTTTGATAAAGTTTATATTTCTTTATTTAATGAGAGTAACAGATTGACTCTTGGTGATTTCGAAATAAAAAAACCTGTAGGCTATTTTATGAATGTGTATAAAAAAGTACAAGGAGGTGAATTCTGGACAGAGGTATCATTAAATAAAAAACAGGACGCTGTATCGTCCTCATCAGTTGCCACAGCAGTAGCAAAAGGCAAATATAATAAGCAAAATATTATTCCGGTAGAAGGGAATCAGGGACCTTATAAACTAAGAGGAGCAAATAATGAAAGCTATGTGATTATTCTGGCAGGCACAGAAAAAATATATATTGACGGAAAACTTCTGAAACGCGGTCAGGAATATGATTATATCATTGATTATAATTCAGCCGAACTCACTTTTACTCCTAATCAAACTGTTACAAAAGACAAAAGAATTATTGCTGAATTTGAATATTCGGAAAAAAGTTATACCCGTTTTTTAATATTTAATACGAATGAAATAGAAACAAATTATGGTCAATTCTGGTTCAATATCTTTTCAGAATCCGACAGTAAAAATCAAACAATACAGCAGGATCTATCTTCAAGTGACAAAGAGTTTCTTTCAGAAATAGGCGATAGCATTAATGCTGCCTATGTTCTGAATATCGACAGTGTAAAATTTGACAATGACTATATTCTTTATAAACGTATTGATACTTTGGTTGGAGGAATTGTATATGACAGTATTTTTGTTTATTCTACAAATCCTGATAGTGCTTTCTATAGATTAGGGTTCACTTATGTAGGGGAAAATAACGGTAATTATTTAATGGAAACCAGCACTCTAAATGGAAGAGTATTTAAATGGACAGCTCCATTAAACGGAATCCCTCAGGGTAATTATGAACCCGTCATTTTGCTTGTTACTCCTAGAAAAAAACAGATGACAACTATGGGAAGCATTATTGATGTATCTAAAAATACTAAAATAAATTTTGAACTGGCGTTGACTAAAAATGACATCAACACTTTTTCAGATATAGATTCTGGAGATGATAATGGTTATGCTGTGAAATGCGGGGTTTTTCAAAATTTCCCCTTATCAGATTCAACAAAAGCAAAACTATTTACATCTGTTGATTATCAATTTATCAATAAATTTTTCAATCCTGTTGAGCGATACCGGAATGTTGAATTTGAACGTGACTGGAATCTTGAGAAAACCATAAAAAGCGGAGATGAGCATTTTATTAATTATTCATTGAATTACAAACACATAAGAGGATTATTGGCTCACTATGATTTTGAACTTATGCATAAAGATCCAGGACTGCAGGCTTTTAAAAACAATTTTTTATCTTCGTTAGCATACAGGGGGTTTAAATTTGATTTTTCAGGTAGTTTGTTAAATTCATCAGACAATATAAACAATACTAAATATATAAAAAATTCAACCTCATTATCAAAATCAATTTCGTTTTTAAAATTGGGAATCCGTGAAATGATGGAAAATAATCAGTGGAAGAATAATGCAAACGACAGTTTACTTGGAAATAGCTTTTCTTTCATGCAATGGGAATTCTTTGTTCAAAATAATGATTCTGCTAAAAATTTATTTACACTGAATTACAAAAACAGAAAAGATTTCCTGCCATTTCAGAATAATCTGAAATATTCCACATATTCAGATGATTTTAATGTCGGAGTCCGGCTATCGAAAAATCCAAAAAATTTAATTAAAATTAATTCCACATACAGAAGGCTGCAAATAATTGACACATTGCTTAGCTCAAATCAGGAGGAAAACACAGTTACAGGCAGGTTTGAACATAGCGGAAAATATTTTAAATCTGCAATTACAACCAATACATTTTATGAAATAGGATCAGGGATGGAAGTGAAAAAAGAATTTAATTATCTGGAAGTTGCTCCAGGTCAAGGAATTTATACATGGGCTGATTATAATGAAAACGGAATAAAAGAACTTGATGAATTTGAAATTTCAAATTTCCCCGATCAGGCAAATTATATAAGAATATTTATACCCACAGATTTTTATGTGCGAACTTTTACCAACCAATTCAGTCAGATGATCTACCTGAGACCTGAAAGAATTTGGAATAATGAAAAAGGTTTTAAATCATTTGTTTCACGATTTTCCGATCAGTTTGCATACAGAGTAAATCAGAAAAATCTACAGAATAATAATATTATTGAAAGTATAAATCCATTTTTCAGCAATATTGATGATAGTGTTTTAATAAGCATTAGCGAATCAGTAAGAAATAATTTTGCCTTTAATAAAAATCATCAGAAATACGGGATTGAATATATATATCAGACAAGTAGAAATAAAATGCTCATGGTAAACGGTTTTGATGCCAGAACAATTATTTCAAACACCTTACAATTACGATGGAACATAAATAGTTATTTTACATTAATAAATAACACCTCTATGGGAGATAAAGACTATAGTTCTGAATTTTTCATTTCAAAGAATTATACTATTGTTTTTGGCAAGAATGAATGTAGTTTAAGATTTCAACCAAATACTTCATTAAGATTTGGAATTATTTATCAATATTCTGAGAAAAAAAATCTGAAAGGGGTCGAATCAGCATATCTTAATGACGGTGGTTTTGAAATAAAATATAATGTATTGCAAAAAGGAAGCATGACTGGGAAAATTAATTATATAAACATTAAATATAAATATGAAACCAATACTCCTGTCGGTTATGAAATGCTTGAAGGATTGATGCCTGGAAATAATGCTGTATGGTCGGTTATGTACCAGAGAAATTTATCGAAAACCTTGCAAATGGATTTAAGCTATAACGGACGTATATCTCAAAATAATAAAGCAATTCATATGGCAGGTGTTCAGATGAGAGCATATTTTTAATTTTATCTGATGGTCATATATTAAAATTTAACATTTCTCACTTCGTAAGTTTTGGTATACAGTCATTGGTATATACTATTTTGTATTTAACGTTAAAGTATTAATGCTTAATAATATTTGAGTACTCAAAAAAATTATTTTACTTTGAAAATATAAATATACAAATTT
>JBDRPR010000586.1:0-3234 GCA_043826845.1 Bacteroidota bacterium | reverse complement strand
GATCACTTATAATCTACTTAGTAAAAACGTTAAACTATAATGCCTTATGAAATCTCTTATTATTATTTTTCTATCATTTACATTATTTATTATTATAAATATATGTTCTGCCCAGGCTCCTCAAGGAATAAAATACCAAGCAGTTGTTAGAGATGGGCAAGGAAACTTAATTACTAATGATGAAATTAGCTTAAGATTAAGTCTTGTTTCAAACCTGACGTCATATAATATTGAATATCAGGAAACACATCATGTGACCACAAACAATTTTGGATTAATTAATATTGTTATTGGTCAGGGAAACATAATATCGGGGGATTTTAATCAAATATTATGGGAAAAAAATAATATGTTCTTAAAAGTAGAACTTGATTTAGATAACATAGAGAATTATGTAGAACTTGGCATATCTGAAATTCTATCTGTTCCTTATGCTTTAAGCTCTAAGAAATCTGAATACAGTAATTATGCTGATACTGCTTATTTTACTTTAAATGAATCTATGTCCAATGATAAACAGATTAGGTTTGAATTTGGTCCTTCCAATACATATGGATTAACTACAACTGATGGACAAATAATTGACAAACCATCACAAACAATTATTAAATTTAATAAAGATAATTACTCAAATATAGAGTCTATTGTATTTGGGGCCTCTATTTATTCATCCAGTAGCTCCAGCAACTGCATTGTTGAACTTTGGGATATTACAAACAATTCAATAATCGCAAACAGCTCTTTAAATACATCTAATATTAATGAAACATACATAGAATCGCAAAATATTTTACTGAATATTCCTAATGGAGAAATTACTTTGGCAGTAAAGATAAAGTCTGATACTGAAAATTCAGGGGCATGGATTTCTAAAGCTTATTTATTTGTTAATAGAGTAAATTGAGAAGCTCTGAAAAGTTTTACCAACATGCCTGCCATGCGACGCCATCATAAACCTTGAGTTTATTATCAGTACTGTCAAAATACATCATTCCTTTTGTGGGACCTGTCGGGGGAGTACTTCTAGGAGTTAGTTTTAAAATATCATTAATTGTCAAAACATTATTTGTAAAATCACCATCAATTAACGGAGTATTTGTATTTGTATTATCAATCATCAGTCTGTTTGAGGAGGCTGTTGTTTCTCCAACGGAATTTCCAATTAATATACTATTTGAGAAACTTCCAGCAAGATTTGCAGCCCTGAAACCTATAACAACATTATTCCTATAAGTATTATTTAAACCACCCATGGCACTCCATCCAATAACAACATTACTATCAGCCAAGGTAGAAGTCTGAAGTGAATTATTTCCAAAAACTATATTATAACTACCTGTTGTATTAGCTTTTAATGCCTGTGCCCCAAAAGCTGTATTATTTGTTCCTGTTGTGTTAAATCTTCCACACTCTTTTCCAACAAATGAGTTAGCACTACCTGTACTATTTTCTCCTGCTTTTCTTCCAATATATGTATTAGAAGCTCCAGTTGTATTTAATAATCCTGCCTGCTCCCCTATAAAGGTATTACTAATTCCTGTTGTATTAGCATTTCCGGCAAGGTATCCAATAAAAACATTTTGTTTCCCTGTAGTATTTGTTTGACCTGAGTTAAAACCAACAAAAGTATTAAAATCACCAGCATTATTTATACCAGCATTTTGGCCTATAAAAGTCCCACTCGTTGTTGTATTGAATTCAATTAGATTATTAACCTGAAAAAGATTATTTGGATTATTTAATCCAATTCCTAAGCTGTCAGTAATTGTAGAAGGGTAAACAACGCCATTGGTTTTTGTCCAGGAAGATCCGCTAATAACTGCGTTGTCAACATAAGTTTTTATTGCTTTTTCAGTAACGAGTGCATCATCACTATTACCTGCTAATGTGCCATCTATACTGAATTCATTAACCGTTGTACCTACAGTTAATCCAAGGATACTGTTAATTATTACAGTATTTGTCGTGAAATCACCATCAATTAACGGAGTATTAGTATTTGTATTATCAATCATCAATCTGTTTGAAGATGCTGTTGCTTCTCCAACCCAATTTCCAATTAATATACTATTTGAAAAACTTCCTGCCAGGTTTGCTGCCCTGAAACCTATTACAACATTATTCCTATAAGTATTATTTAAACCACCCATAGCACTCCACCCAATAACAACATTACTATCAGCCAGAGTAGAAGTCTGTAAAGCATTATTTCCATAAACTATGTTGTAACTACCTGTTGTATTTCCTTTTAATGCTTGTGCCCCATAGGCAGTATTATTGGTTCCTGTTGTGTTATATCTGCCACACTCTTTTCCAACAAATGTATTAGCGCTACCTGTATTATTCTCTCCTGCTTTTCTTCCAATAAAGGTATTAGAAGCTCCGGTTGTATTTAATAATCCTGCCTGATCACCTATAAATGTATTGCTTATACCTGTTGTATTAGCATTTCCGGCAAAGTAGCCAATAAAAACATTTTGTTTCCCTGTTGTATTTGCAGGGCCTGCGTCAAAACCAAGAAAAGTATTAAAATTCCCAGAATTATTTATTCCTGCATTTTGGCCTATAAAAGTTCCACTGGTTGCAGTATTAAATTCTATCAAATTATTAACCTGTAAAAGATTATTTGGAGTAACTAATCCAATTCCAACATTGTCTGTCAGAGGGTTATTACTAATTATTCCTCCTCCCTGATTCCATTGGGAGAATGTCACTTGGGAAAAAAGCAACAAAATTAATAAATATGAAAGATGTCTCATAATTAAATGTATTTATTATACTTTTATAAAAAGTAAAAATAGTAAATTTTTTTTTCTTTTCAAAATATTTAACTATATCAATTATTTTACGAAAACAAAATTAATAAGTTCCATTATTAGTTATAAGTTTGAATATTTAAGATATTATTCACCTGTTAAATTAAAATCTAAAGATATATGTGTGAACCATTACAAATTCTATGTGATGTACAATAATGTTATCGAATTTTTTGCAACAGAATTTACGTTCAATCTTCTTTTAAAATATCTTAATTGTAAATGCTGAAAACATGGTATATAAAAACGGAATAGTACGAAAAAAAATATTTATAAATTAACATTTCTCACTTCGTAAGTTTTGGTATACAGTCATTGGTATATACTATTTTGTATTTAACGTTAAAGTATTAATGCTTAATAATATTTGAGTACTCAAAAAAATTATTTTACTTTGAAAATATAAATATACAAATTT
>JBDRPR010000585.1:0-3282 GCA_043826845.1 Bacteroidota bacterium | reverse complement strand
GGAAATTCAACCGTATTTATTTTTCCCGACCCAGTAAAGCAATCTGATCTGTTCTCTTTTTTACAGGAAAAAAGCAAATAACTGATTACAAAAACGCAAAATAAAAACTTATAATTTAATATTTTATATAGCTCGAGCAATATGATGTTGTTGAAATATATTTATAATTCGCATTAAAAATAAAAGATAAAAATAATTATAAATACTAAATTTGCAGTCCGAAATTTTCTTTATGTCAAAAAAAAGTAAGAAAAAGCATTTATTTCTTAAAGTTTTTGTACTGATTTTTATTGTAGCACTTGTTATCACCGCCTATTATTTTTATCTGGTTTATACCAGGATATACAAACCGAATGTAAGCATTGAAGGTGCAAGTTCCTTTTATCTTAAAATTCCAACAGGTTCAAATTACGATGATGTTCTTAATATTCTTGAGCAGAACAACCTGTTAATTAACAAAGAGTCATTTGGATGGGTTGCTGAACAAAAAAAATATTTTGATAAAGTAAAACCCGGCAGATACAAAATTAAAAATCAAATGAGTAATAATGCACTTGTTAATATACTGAGGTCAGGTGAACAAGAGCCTGTCAATGTGGTTTTTCATTTGATCAGGTCAAAGGAACAACTTGCAGGGAAGGTTGCAGAATATATAGAATGTGATTCTGTTGAGTTAAATCACTTATTTAAAGATCCTCAGGTTGCAGAAAAATATGGATTTAATCAAGTAACATTTTTCACCATGTTTATTCCAAATTCTTATGAGTTTTATTGGAATACATCTGGAAATGAGTTTATTGAAAGAATGGCTAAAGAATACAAATATTTCTGGACTGACAACAGAAGATCAAAAGCGAAAGATCTGGGTTTATCTCAATCAGAGGTATCAATTCTTGCATCAATAGTTCAGGAAGAGACTATAAAAATTGATGAAATGCCCAAAGTGGCAGGAGTGTATATTAACCGGCTAAAGAAAGGTATGTTCTTACAAGCTGATCCCACAGTTAAATTTGCTTTGGGTGATTATACTATAAAGAGGGTATTGAAAAAACATCTTGAAATTGATTCGAAATATAACACATATAAATATGCAGGCTTACCTCCCGGTCCGATTTCTTTACCAACAACTATTTCTATAAATGCAGTTTTAAACTATTATAAAAGTGATTATTTGTTTTTTTGTGCGAAAGAAGATTTTTCAGGATACCATAATTTTGCCAAAACTCTTAATCAGCATAATATAAATGCAAGAAATTATCAGGCTGCGTTGAATAAAAGGAAAATTATGAATTAAATTATACACAATGAAAATAAAATTTGGAACTGATGGTTGGAGAGCGATAATCGCACAGGAATTTACAGTTGACAATGTTGCAAAAGTCAGTGAAGCTGTGGCTCGCTGGATTTTAAGTGAGTATAAAAATCCGGTTGCTGTCGTTGGTTATGACTGTCGCTTCAACGGAAAGCTTTTTGCTGAGACCGTTTCAAAAGTTTTTGCAGTCAACGGAATTAAAGTTCTGATTCCTGAAAGTTTTGTTTCTACTCCAATGATTTCTTTCGGAATAAAGAAACTCAAAGCAAATTTTGGAGTAGTAATAACTGCAAGCCATAATCCTCCGGAATATAACGGATATAAATTGAAAGGAGAACATGGCGGACCGCTACTTGAAAATGATGTGAAAGATATAGAGGCTATGATTCCAGAGGAAAATGAGATAGTGCTTGAATCGGTTAACTGGGATGAAATTATTGCAAAAAAACAGGTTGAATACGTTGATTTGGAAAATATTTATATCGATCATTTGAAAAGTAATTTTCCTATTGAAAAAATTAAAAATTCAGGATTTAATTTTGCTTTTGATGCAATGTTTGGTTCAGGTCAGAATGTGATTAAGAAATTGTTACCTGATGTTATAAACCTTCACTGTGAATGGAATCCTTTGTTTAATTTTATACCTCCTGAACCTCTCCATAGAAACTTGAAGGAATTTTCTGATTTTATTCATAAAAATGGCAATATTGATTGTGGTCTTGCCGTTGATGGCGATGCTGATCGTATTGCATTATATAATAATGAAGGTGAATATGTCGATTCACATCATATTATTTTATTACTGATTCATTATCTCGCCGGGTATAAAAAAATGTCAGGAAAAGTTGTTACCGGCGTTTCTTCAACAGTTAAAATTGAAAAACTCTGTGCCTATTATAAATTGCCCGTACAAAGAGTCCGTATCGGATTTAAAGATATATGCAAAATCATGCTGAAAGAAGATGTTCTGGTGGGCGGTGAAGAATCTGGCGGAATTGCGGTCAAAGGTCATATTCCGGAAAGAGATGGTATCTGGATGGGATTTTTAATTTGGCAATTTATGACTGAGACAAACAAAAGTTTAAATGAGTTAATCAATGAGATATATGAAATAACTGGCTCATTTGCATTTGAACGACGCGATTTAAAAATCACAGATAATATTAAAAAGAAGGCTGTTGAAAATTGTAAAAACGGAGTATATAAATCATTTGGTAGTTATAAAGTAACTCATATTGAGGAAATTGATGGCTATAAATTTTTCTTTAGTGAAAACGAATGGTTGATGATCCGCCCTTCTGGTACTGAACCTGTTTTACGAACATATGCAGAGGCTTCTACAAAAACAAAAGCACTGGATATCCTTGATCAGGCATACACGGTTATTTCAAAACAGTAAATCGTGTTAATAATTGGTTAAAATTAAATGGGCTTAAAGGCAACCTATCATACTATCTTTCGTCTAAAGAAAAGTATTTATGAAATGTACATGATCCAAAAACACCAACTGAAATGGTAATAATCAACATCATGGATCCCGATAGCTATCGGGACCATCTGGCAGATGAAAAAAAAATATTAACAGATGAAATAACTTGAATACATATTATTATATAAAAATTAGTTATACCTCATTTTGAGCGATTTGTTTGATAAAATTTTAAATGAAAAATTAGCTGATTATCAATATTCATACGATAGTCAGGCTTGGAAGAGTTTTGAAAAAAAATCTTCCAAAACGCCCGTTTTATACATCTAAATATTTTGGTTTATTTTCTGTTTCTGCGGTGTTATTAACAGCTGTTTTATTGCTCATGAATTTCAACTCTGATCAAATAATTTTAAAAAATAGTTTGAAAATTGTAAAAACTGAAAATCTCCTATATAGAACGATAGATAGGGAAGATAATAATCTGATAAAAAATAAAATTGACCAGAATATCGCTATTTCAAATAATCAAACTGAATGC
>JBDRPR010000584.1:0-9584 GCA_043826845.1 Bacteroidota bacterium | reverse complement strand
TTTTTATCATTTTTTTGCTTTATAAACCTACCTGTGTTAATAAACAATTTAATCAGATTTTATAATCAAGTGCTTAAATAATAATTTTACATGATATATGCAGACCATGTTTTTAAGAATTTCAGTAATTATAATTTTAGCAGTATTTCTTATACTTAACAGTAGTTTTTTAAATTGCCCTGAAGAAATAACTCCGGTTACGAACCAGGGAGCCCCTCCGTTTATGAAGGCAGATTCAATTTGGGTGGATTCAGTTTTTAATACTTTGACACCTGATGAACGAATTGCCCAATTATTTATGTATCCGGCTTATTCAAATAAAACAGAGCAGGATTATGCATATATTGAAAATCTTATAAGGGAATATAAAATCGGGGGTTTGATATTTATGCAGGGAGGTCCTGTCCGACAGGCAATTCTTATTAATCGTTATCAGGAAGCTTCAAATGTTCCATTATTAGTTGCAACCGATGCTGAATGGGGATTATCTATGAGACTTGACAGTACGATTGTTTATCCAAATCAGATTATGCTTGGTGCTATTACTGATGAGCAATTGATATATGAGTTTGGTAAAACAGTCGGTAAAGAGTGTAAAAGGGTAGGGGTTAATGTTAATTTTGCTCCTGTTATTGACGTGAATAACAATCCTTTAAATCCGGTTATCGGATACAGATCATTTGGAGAGGATAAAAAAAATGTAGCAAGAAAAGGTTATTTTTATATGAAAGGTTTACAGGATGAAAATGTTCTTGCTGTGGGTAAACATTTTCCCGGTCATGGTGATACAGATACTGATTCTCACCTTGCTTTACCTGTCATAAATCATTCTGTAGAACGACTCGATTCAATAGAATTGTATCCTTTTATTCAGTTAATTGATCAGGGAGTTGGCGGTATTATGGTTGCACACCTTTTTATACCTTCTTTAGACTCAACTAAAAACACTGCTACAACACTATCATATAATGTAGTGACAAAATTATTAAAACAAAAACTCAACTATAAAGGATTGATTTTTACTGATGCACTAAATATGAAAGGTGTGAGTAGTTTTAATAAACCCGGAGAAATTGACGTAAAAGCCTTATTAGCCGGCAATGATGTTTTATTATTTCCTGCCGATATTCCTGAAGCAATGGATCTGATAAAACTCGCAATATTAGATGGAGAAATTTCTCAGAAAGAAATTGATGATCGTTGTCGTAAAATTTTAAAAGTTAAATACTGGGCAGGGTTAAATAACTATAAACCGATAGTGTTGGAAAATTTATATAAAGATATTAATAATCCACAATCAGAATTATTAAAAAGAAAGCTTGTTGAAAATTCAATTACTTTATTGAAAAATGATAGCGTTTTACCTATTAATGGCTTGGATACATTAAAGATTGCATCAGTTGTAATTGGTACTGATGCAGGGAACGAATTTCAACGGACTTTAAATTTATATACTAAAGTTGACAAGTATGCAGTAACTAAGCGGATTTCCACTGAAGAAAGAGCCAGACAAATTAAGCTGTTGTCAGAGAAATATAATCTCGTAATTGTTAGTTTTCACGGAACCAGTCGTAAACCATCAGAGAATTATGGGATAAAAGATGAGAGTGTTTTATTTGCCGAAGAATTGGCTGATTCAACAGATGTGATCATCGATATTTTCGGGAACCCATATATTTTAGCATCATTTAAAAATCCGAAAAAATTCAAAGCAATAATTATTTCGTACAATGATTGGAAATTGACTCAGAATATTTCAGCTCAGGCAATATTTGGTGGAATTCCTATATCAGGTAAATTGCCTGTTGGAATCTCAGAAGATTTTAAGGTTGGAACCGGTATCAATATCAATGATAAAATAAGATTAAAGTATTCTGATCCTGAAGAATCAGGAATGGATGGAAGTAAATTAAATATGATTGATACAATTGTAGATAAAGCAATTAAGGCACGTGCCACCCCCGGTTGTCAGGTGTTGGTTGCAAGAAACGGAACGGTAGTATTTTATAAAGCATATGGTTGTCATAAATATGACTGTGATCAGAAAGTTGAAATGGATGATATGTACGATCTTGCATCCATTACAAAAATAGCTGCAACAACAATAAGTGTTATGAAATTAGTGGAAGATGGTGTATGCAATCTTGACAGTTGTATTTCAAAATATCTGACTTATCTTGACACTACCGATAAAAAAAAAATTACTATCAGGCAGATAATGACACATCAGGCAAGATTAAAGCCCTGGATTCCCTTTTATTTGCAGACTTTAAGAACTGACAGTTTAATTAACGAATACTACAGAACTGTACCTGATTCTTCATATTCGATAATGATATGTGAAGGTCTTTATCTTAGAAGCGATTACAGAGACACAATTTTCAGAAGGATTGCAGAATCTGAGTTATTAAAAAAAAGTGATTACAAATACAGCGATCTGGGTTTTTACTGGTTGTACCAAATTGTTGAGAAGTTAAGCGAACAGCCTTTTGATAAGTTTGTTTATGAAAAATTTTACCATCCTTTAGGCGCATCAACATTGTGTTTTACCCCGTTAACAGAATTCAATGATAGTGTAATTGTTCCCACTGAAATAGAAAATTATTTCCGGAATAAAACAGTTGACGGTTATGTTCATGATATGGGAGCAGCAATGATTGGCGGAGTGTGCGGTCATGCCGGATTGTTCTCAAATGCAAATGATCTTGCAAAACTGATGCAGATGCTTCTTGATAAAGGCAATTATGGTGGAATTGAATATTTTAAACCTGAAACAATAGATATTTTCAATACCTGTGGTAATTGTCCAAAAAGCAGAAGAGGAATAGGATTTGATAAGCCCGAAATGAGTGAAAATGTTCAGGGACCAGCAAGTAAAAGTGCAAGCGCAGAAAGTTTCGGGCATACAGGTTTTACTGGAACTATCGCCTGGGTTGATCCTGTGGAAAATCTAGTTTTTATATTTTTATCAAATCGCACCTATCCTGATATGAATAATAAAACATTAATGAATATGAACGTAAGAACTGATATTCAGGATATAATATATAAGTCAATTATTAAATAGTGTTTGCAAGAAAACTAAAGTATCTTATATGAAAAGTGTGGATTGCAAACTGTTATATGCCAATTGCAGACTTCTGGTAAACGTCATATTACATTAATCTAAAATTAGAATATTTTAAACAAAAGAAAATCAAAATTTAATAACATATTAAAATGGATATAGAAATAAATTTTACAGGCAATAAAAAAATAGATGCAGTAATTAATGGTTATACTGTAAAGACTGACCAGCGAAAAGAAGCTGGCGGTGATGCTGAAGTTCCTACCTCTTTTGAATTATTTCTTGCATCGCTGGCTACATGTTCAGGTTTTTACGTAAAATCATTTTGTGATCAGCGTAATATTCCTTCAGAGCAAATAAGGATGTTTATGCATGTAGAACGCAATCCTGACAATCATTCAATAGAGAAAATAGGTATCGAAATTGTTCTTCCACCTGATTTTCCGGAGAAGTATAAGAGCGCTGTTATCAAAGCTGCCGACTCTTGTTCAGTAAAAAAAATAATACTTAGTCCACCAGAATTTGAAGTGTTCTCAAGTTCATTTTAATTTTTAATTTAAATGTATGAACTATTGATCATTCGTTTTTACAAATTTAAATTTCAAAAAAGTCTAACTTTCGCATTATGTAAGATGTTGTAAATAAATAAAAAACAATTTTAATATATCCATTACCGTGGGTTGCTTGATTGGTCGAATACCGCACTACATTGTAGAGTTTTTTAAAGAAAAAAAAATGGAATATGTATTACTTATATTCAACATTTTTTTTGATATTTGCATTCTTATAAGAATTAAGTTGTCAATAGTTTTATTTTACTATTTTACTGAATATAAACATATAAGGATTTTTTCTTTATCTGAAGCATAAATAAGAATAAAATGGAAGGATTAATTTATCTTGATAATAGTGCGACTGCATTTCCAAAACCACAGGAAGTATATGACTTTATGTTCGATTTTTACAAAAAACATGGCGTAAGTCCTGGAAGGTCTGGTTATGACATGTGCATTGCTTCGGAGGAAATTGTTCATTCTACGCGTAAAAGACTTACTGAGTTATTTAACGGAAACGACCCGAACAGACTCACATTTAATTACAATGCAAGTGATTCGCTGAATATGATTGTTGACGGATTGCTATACAAGGGAGATCATGTGATTACCAGTAATCTGGAACATAACTCTGTGCTCAGACCATTACATCATAAAGAAATTGAAGGAATTATTGAAGTGACCCGTGTTCCTTTTAATGAAAAAGGGTATTACGATCCTGATGATATAAAAAGGGCATTCAGAAAAAATACAAAAATGGTTTTGATAAACCACGCTTCAAATGTTTTAGGAACAGTACAACCCGTAGCAGAAGTTGGAAAATACTGCAGGGAAGAAGGCATTCTGCTTGGATTGGATTGCAGTCAGTCAGCCGGAGTAGTTCCGATTGATATGCAGGCCATGAATATTGATGTACTGGCTTTTACAGGTCATAAATGCCTTATGGGACCAATGGGTATTGGAGGATTATGTACTGGTGAACATGTAAATATTCGTGGTTCACGTTTTGGTGGTACAGGAGTTCGTTCTGCTCAAAGGACTCACCTTGAAGAATTTCCGTATCGTATGGAATGTGGTACACAAAATCTGCTTGGCATTGTAGGATTATATGCAGGACATAAATGGCTGATGAAACAGACACTTGAAAAAATTCATGAAAGAGAAATGAATTTGTGGGATAGACTTAGGAAAGGTTTGCAGGATATTGATGGAGTTGTGACTTATTGCGCTGAAAGTAAAGAAAATCGTATTTCCGTGTTAAGTTTCAACATTATCGGAATGGAGTCTGGTGATGTAGGTACGATACTTGACGTGGATTATAACATTGCCTGCAGGACTGGTTTACAATGTGCTCCATTGGTGCATGAACAAATAGGAACCGATAAAATCCATGGTACAGTGAGATTCGGTATAGGGCCTTTTAACACAGAAGCACATATTGACGCTGCAATAAATGGCGTAAAGGAAATTTCAATGATTAGAAAAAAATAAACTTTATTATATGGCAATAATTACATTGGAAGGAAAAGAATTTGAAGTAGATGGTGATGGCTTCCTCATCAAACCGGAATTATGGACAGTGGAGGTAGCTGCTCTTTTTGCCAAAACTGATGGCACCGGAGATCTGAATGAGAAACATTGGGCTGTAATTAATTATATCAGAGAGTATTATGAAGCAAATGAAATGGCTCCTATGATTCGTAAGATGTGCCAATCGACAAGTTTGAGGTTGGCCGAAATATATGAACTTTTTCCGATGGGTCCTGCCAAAGGCGCATGTAGGATCGCAGGATTGCCAAAACCAGACGGGTGTGTTTAATTCTCAGGTATTATTATGAGTGTTTATCATTGGATCATTTCAGGAAGTTTTGTTTTTTTTGTTATGTGTTTTGTTGAAATTATGCTAAAAACACTTGCACTGAAGAAATATTATGATCCTTCTCTTGCCAAAGGAAAAGTAAAACCGGCAATTGTATTCTCGTATACCAAGGCAATGTCTCCTGCAAAAAAGGAGTCTGCTTACATGCATTTACCTACTTATACGGCAGGAATGATATTTCACCTTGGAACATTTTTTTGTTTTTTCTGTCTGATACTTTTTTTTGTGAAGATATCAACACCAATATGGTTCAGTTATCTTTCGGCTATATTAATTTTTTCTTCAGCAGTATGTGGTATTGGTCTTTTAATAAAAAGAATTACACTTGCAAAGTTGAGAAGTTTAAGTAATCCTGATGATTATTTTAGCAACTTGCTAGTTACAGGTTTTCAGATTCTTACAGCTTGTTCTTTTCTTGATCAGTCAATTTATTATGTGTTATTTATTTATTCATCAGCCTTATTGATTTATATCCCGGTTGGAAAATTAAAGCATACAATATACTTTTTTGCCGATAGGGTTCATTTAGGCAAATATTATGGAAAAAGGGGTGTTTGGCCGGTAGAAAAATAGAACAATGTCAAAAAAACAGCTAAATGAGCAGCAAAAAAAATCACTGTCTGTCTTAGAAAGCAGACTGGACGGAAGACTACTTTCCTATCTGAACAGTTGTGTGCATTGCGGACTTTGTGCTGACAGTTGTCATTACTATTTATCAGATCCTATCGCAAAATATATTCCCGGAAGAAAAGCTGCTTTGATTTCAGATATTTACAGAATGTATTTCACTGTTTCAGGAAAATTAATACCGGGATTTTTCGGTGCAAAAAAATATGATAAAGGAACTATAGATGAACTGGTTGATCTTGCATTTGGCTCATGTAGTATGTGCGGAAGGTGTACTGTTCATTGTTCAATTGGACTGGATATTCCATTATTGGTAAGAACAGCAAGATCAATGCTCATCGAAATGGATTTAGTGCCAAAGGGTTTAAAATCTACTGTCGATGCCGCGTTGAATTCCGGTAACAACATGAATATTCCCAGAGATGAATTTGTTGATACACTGCAATGGCTGGAGGAAGATCTTCAAATGGAAGTAAATGATAAAAATGCTTCTATTCCTTTAGATAAAATAGATACAAAAATATTATATACACTGAATCCCAGAGAACCAAAGTTTTTTCCGCTATCCATAAGCGCTATTGCTAAAATATTTTATGCAGCCAAGGAAGATTGGACACTTTCAACTCATTGCTATGATGTGACAAATTATTCTTATTTTATGGGTGATGATAAAGGAGCAGGTGAATTAACCAACCGGCACAAAAATGAAGTTAAAAAAATTGGAGCAGAAATTCTGGCATTAGCAGAATGTGGCCATGGGTACAGATCATACCGATGGGAAGGACCAAGATGGACAGGAGAAAAATACACCTTTAAAGCTGTTTCAATTCTAGAAATAATAGCAGAGTATATAAGGGATAAAAAAATAAAATTAGATCTTTCAAAAATTACAAAGATTGTTACACTTCACGATCCATGCAATTTGGTCAGAAATGGTGGTGTTATTGAAGAACAGAGATATATATTAAAAAATGCAGTAAGTAATTTTGTGGAAATGACCCCAAATCGAGCCAATAATTTTTGTTGTGGAGGCGGAGGCGGGCAACTGGCCATGGGTGAATATGCAGAAAGACGTATAAAATCAGGGAAAATCAAAGCTGAACAAATCCGAAGAACCGGAGCAAAAGTTGTGGCTACTCCATGCCATAACTGTATAGATCAACTTATGGAGTTAAACAAAGAATATGATCTAAAGGTTGAAATAAAGACCATTAGTGAGATTGTGGCAAATTCATTGGTACTTTAAGTCCTCCTGAAAAATTCAATTTTTGTATTTTTTATATTTGGATGCAAGATAGGGTTGGTAGTATGGATTCGAAAAAAGTATTGGAAGTAATACCCGAATACATAATCAATAAGTTGGATGATTTGTTACCTCAAAATCTGGAACAGTAGCTTTACATAACACTCCTTATCAGAAAATCAAAACCTGATAGGTAGAATAGATACGGTCGGTAGTATGAATAGAAAACCCTGAATTAACAGGGTTTTCTTATAATTGCATCTTAGACTAATTATAGCCTGTCAATTACCATTCTTGCATTTAATATTACATCGCCACTGGTAACCTTTATCTGGTAAACTCCTTTGGCAAATTTTGTAAAATCAATAGGAATGGTTGTTGATGGAGTATTCTTTGAGTATCCTTTTGAATATACTTCTTGACCATGAATACTTATTACACTTATTACAAAATCATTTGTATTAGACGTGTATTTCAGATTAAAATTCCCGTTACTTGGATTTGGATAGATTTCCAACTGCGATGAGATAAGCACAGAATTTATATTATCAACAATTACATTGATTATTTGCGTTGAAGTATCGAATCCACAAGCATTCTGGACTGTTTGAGTTATTGTATATATACCACTTGTAAGATAAGTGTAAGTTGGATTTTGAACAAAATCAGTACCGCCATCACCAAAATCCCATGACCACGTTGTTGCGTTTTGTGACAAGTCAGTTAAAGAAATATTGCCAAATCCATTATCAACTACACTATATCCTGCTATAGGCAGCGGACTATAATTTACAATAATTGTTGCTTGAGCACTGCAGTTATTAGTAGTACCTGTTATGGTATAAGTAGTTGATATCCCAGGAGTGCAAACAACAACACTTGCAGTGTCGTTATCAAGGAAAGTTGAGGGCGTCCAGAGATATGAGTCAGCACCGCTAACTGTAAGAATCACTGACTGACCTTCGCAAACAGTAGTATCTGTTGTATTTACAGTAATTATTGGTGCACCATTCTCAGAGACGAAGGCTGATGTAACAAAGGAACAGTTACCATCGTCAACAGTCACATAGTATGTGCCAATTCCAAGTGTAATTGCAGTTTCAGTAACCTGAGACAATGAATCACTCCATAAATAAGTGTATGTCCCAGTTCCACCTGATGCGCTTACCGTTGCACTTCCATCCGATAATCCGCATGATGCATCTACAACACTAACAGAAGCTGTTGGTATTTCGTTTACAGTTACTATAACCTGATCAGTATTTGAACATCCATTTGTAGTTCCGGTTACGGTATAAGTCAATGTTCCAACGGCAGGAGTAAATGAAATACCGTCAAGAACACCGTTATCCCATGTATAAGAATCTGCTCCATCACCGGATAATGTAACAGATGTACCATCACAAACTACCTGATCAACACCTGCATCTACTGTTGGTAATTCATATACAGTTACTTCAACCTGGTCGGTATTTGAACAACCGTTTGTAGTTCCGGTTACTGTATAAGTTATTGTTCCTACAGCAGGAATAAATGGAATACCATCAAGAACACTGTTATCCCATGTATAGGAATCCGCTCCGCTTCCGGATAATGTTACAGGTGAGCCATCGCATGTTACTTGGTCAACACCTGCATCTACCGTTGGTAATGCATTTACAGTTACTTCAACCTGATCTGTATTTGAACAACCGTTTGTAGTTCCGGTTACGGTATAAGTTAATGTTCCAACGGCAGGAGTAAATGAAATGCCATCAATAACGCCGTTATCCCATGTGTAAGTAGTTGCACCACTTCCGGATAAAACAACCGGTGTGCCATCACAAACTACCTGATCAACACCTGCATCTACTGTTGGGAGTACATTGACAGTTATAGTTATTGCTTGGCATGTTGAATTACCACATCCATTTTCCCATCTTCCATAATAGGTAGTTGTAACTGTCGGTGACACATTTAAGTTATTACCTGTTCCTATTGCCGTGCCTCCACATGATCCGGTGTACCATTCAAAAGTATCACCTGAACCACCTGTGTAAGTTAATGATGTGCCAGATCCTTCACATATAGCGGTTAGTGTTGCATTTACTGATGTTGGTGCAACCGGTAATGGATTTACAGTTATTGTCACCGTTTGACAAGTTGAATTACCACATCCATTTTCCCATCTTCCATAATAGGTAGTTGTTACTGCTGGAGATACACTTAAGTTAT
>JBDRPR010000583.1:0-2580 GCA_043826845.1 Bacteroidota bacterium | reverse complement strand
ACTATTTATGCTCAAAATGCTGTGAATTACAGTATTGACGATGGTACAACTTACCTAAGTGACAGCATATTTTATAATCTCGGAGCTGGATCATATATGATTATGGTTCAGGATGCCGGTAATTGTACTGATTTTAGTATTATCGACATAAATGAACCTGCAATTATTGAATTATATCCAACTTTCACTGACGAAAATTGTGGGGCAAGCGATGGTTCAGCACAGGTAATTGTTTCAGGAGGTACAATACCTTATACATATCTCTGGTCGAATGGTTCTACAGATTATTTTATAACAGGTTTGTCAGAAGGCATTTATTCAGTTACTATTACTGATAATAATGCTTGTTCGTCAGATACAAGTGTGTACGTTGGTAATTCAGGAAGCACATTAATTCTTTCTTTCACAGGGATTATTTCTCCTTATTGTTTTGGCGATTCAAACGGATCTGCAACTGTTGTTGTTTCAGGTACCGGACCATTTGACTATATCTGGTCAAACGGAGACACCACAACAACAATATCTGATATCGCTGGAACCTATTATGTGACTGTTTCAGATCAGTCAGGATGTTCAGGTATTGATACAGTATTAATTATTCAACCAGATGCACTTGCATTTAATATTATTAATATTGGCGTTAGTTGTTTCGGCTATCAGGACGGACAGATATACTCAAATGTTTCCGGAGGCACACCATCCTATTCTTATTCATGGATTGGCCCAAACAGCTTCAGTTCAGCAAATGCAAATATTTCTGATTTATCACCAGGTGGATATTGTGTGACAGTTATTGATGGAAACTCATGTGCTAAAATTGACACTTTTACAGTTTATACACCAACTCAGATATTAGCAAATGAGAATATTACTAATGTGAGTTGCATTGGAAACGATGATGGGAATATTCTATTATCTGTTACAGGTGGAACAGTACCTTATTCATTTATTTGGAACACTGATCCGGTTCAAAATGACTCATCAGTAACTAATTTATTTGCAAATGATTATTCTGTGACTATTACTGATTTCAATAATTGTACCGCAGTTTATCAATATGCAGTGACTGATGGGACGGATTTCTGTCTCAATATACCAAATGTTTTTACACCTAATGGTGATGCAGTCAATGACAAATGGGAAATTACAGGAATACAAAGATATTCTGAAGTAAAAATTGAAATTTTTAACCGTTGGGGAGATGTAATTTATACATACAGTGGCTCAGGTAGCGGATATAAATCACTTCCGTGGGATGGCACATTTAATGGAAGAGAATTGCCCATAAGTTCATATATTTATATTCTAGACTTAAAAGATGGTTCTGAACCTTATAATGGTATTGTAACTATTAAAAAATAAATAAATTCAAACTATGAAAAATTCAAGTGTATTAATTTTCGTTTTAGTTGCTCTGGTGCAAATATCCAGATCACAACAACTTCCTCTGTACAGTCAGTATATGATGAATGGTTTTTTATTGAATCCGGGGATAACCGGAAGTGTTGATTATATACCTGTGAGACTCACAGTAAGGCAACAGTGGACAGGGATTGATGATGCTCCCTCCACTCAGGCTTTAAGTGCCCATGCATTGATGAAGAATAAGCAAATGGGAGTTGGCGGATATATTTTTAATGATAAGTTTGGTCCGATAAGCAGTACCGGAATTCAGGCTTCATATGCATATCATTTAACATTGAATCAGAATACGAAACTTGGTTTAGGTCTTTCTATTTCTGCCTTTCAATTTAAGCTGGATGAAGCAAATCTTGAGGCTATTGACCAGTCTGATGTTGTTTTAACCGGTGCTGTGGAAAGTACATTTGTTCCTGATGCAAATTTTGGTGCCTATTTATATTCAGAGAATTATTTCGTCGGACTTTCAGGAACTCAGTTGATTCAGTATAAAATCAAACTTAACGATCAACTTGCCGGAAATAATCAGATTATCAGGCACTATTTTCTTACCGGAGGTTATAATTTTAAAATAAGTGACGAGTTTGATATACAGCCATCTGTTCTACTAAAAGGTACTGAAAAATCACCATTTCAGATTGATTTTAATGCAAAAGCAATATATAAGAAAAACTATTGGCTGGGTATAAGCTACAGATCCAGCGAATCAGTAATTGCTTTATTGGGAATAAAATACGACAGATATTATATCGGGTATGCTTTCGATTACACTTTCAGCACTTTAAGGAATTACAGCACCGGTTCACACGAATTTATGATAGGGGTTGATCTGGGTAAATGTAGCGTAGGATCAAGTCTTCTGTAGTATTATGTAACACTAAATTTATTTTAAAGCCTTAGTGGGGACTCTGTATTGGATATAGGAGAACCATTCGCATAAATACAACCAATTTTTTGTTCTCCAAACTGGATACTTTTCAATTAATACCACTGGATACTTTTCGATTAATACATACAATGACTACAAATGACTGATAGATTGGAATGGAAAGTGTTGGAGTGTAATGGTGTGAAAAGAATGTTACTGTCAAGATAAAAGATTTAACCAGATAAAAAGTCCTTTAAATAATATGGCTATTTAATTATAATTATATTATTTTT
>JBDRPR010000582.1:0-3043 GCA_043826845.1 Bacteroidota bacterium | reverse complement strand
ACTATTTATGCTCAAAATGCTGTGAATTACAGTATTGACGATGGTACAACTTACCTAAGTGACAGCATATTTTATAATCTCGGAGCTGGATCATATATGATTATGGTTCAGGATGCCGGTAATTGTACTGATTTTAGTATTGTCAACATATCTCAACCTACATTTATTAATATTAATACTTTATATTCAAATGTAAGTTGTTTAGGAAATGATGGTGTTGCACAAGTAAATCCAACAGGTGGAACCTCTCCATATTTTGTACTATGGTCAAATGACTCTACAGATTATATAATAAATAATTTATCTGCAGGGAATTACTCCGTCACTGTAACAGATTATAACGGTTGTTCAACTGATACAAGTTTCAATATTATTGATATAGGAGGAGTTTTGACAACATCATTTATCAACTCAATACCAGTTGATTGTAATGGTAACTCAACAGGTTCAGTAACTGTTCAAACATTAGGTGCAGGACCATTTGACTATTCATGGTCAAATGGCGATACAACAGAAACTATTTCAAATGTCCCGGCTGGCATTTATTATGTCACGGTGACCAATGCTCTTGGATGTATTGGAATTGATTCTATTTCCATTATTCAACCTTCATTAATTGTTATTACCGATTCAGTATTTGATGTAACCTGTGGTGCACAGAATGGTTATGCTGAAATATATATTGCAGGCGGGACTTCTCCATATTCGGTTTTATGGTCTAATGATTCTACCGGCTTTTCAATCAGCAATATTGGAGAAGGAACATATTATGTTACAGTTACTGATTATAATAGTTGTACTGAAACATATAGTTTAATTGTCGCAAATACAGGTGGGACACTTACTACAAGTATTACCAACATAATTCCTGCAGATTGCTATGGTAATTCTACCGGGTCTGCTACAATACAGGTAAATGGCACGAGTACCTATTTGTATAACTGGTCAAACGGTGACACTACAACTACAATAAGCGACGTACCTGCAGGCACATATTACGTAACTATTTCTGATTTATCTGGTTGCTTTGGTTTTGATACTGTTACTATTCAACAACCTGCTATTCTAAGCTATAATGATTCAATTGTTAACGTTAGTTGTTTTGGTTATAATAACGGGCAGATCTATCCGAATATTACCGGAGGTACTCCCTCCTATTCATATTCATGGATTGGTCCAAATAGCTTCAGTTCTACAAATACAAATATTTCAAATTTATCACCAGGAGGATATTATGTAACTGTTACGGATGCTAACGGTTGTTCTGTTTCTGGAATAGAATTTACTGTTTCCGAACCCGAAAAAGGAATTGCTACTGTAATTATATCAAATCCTCCGGAATGTAATGGGGATATAAATGGAACCGCAATATCTTCAGTAACAGGAGGAACTCCTCCATACGTATATTTTTGGTCAAACGGAGATTATGGAAGTTCAACTACAAATCTTGGAAGTGGAGAATATTATCTTACAGTAGTAGATGCAAACTTCTGCAGTAGAATAGATACTTTTCAGGTTTCTGAGCCTGCATTAATATATGCAACAGAGTCTATTTCTCATGTAAGTTGCACTGGAAACGATGATGGAAGTATTTCACTAACAGTTAGCGGTGGCAGTTCTCCATATTCATATTTATGGAATACTACTACACTTCAGACCGATTCGGTTTTAACAGATCTTCTGGCAGGAGAATATATTGTCACAATTACAGATTATTACGACTGTGGTGCAATATATAATTATACAATAAATGACGGAACAATTACATGCCTTGAGATTCCTACATTCTTTTCCCCAAACGGAGATGAAGTAAATGATGATTGGGAATTGAAAGGAATACATATATTTACAGATATTCATGTAGAAATATTTAACCGATGGGGAGATTTAATATTTTCATTCGACGGTAGTGGAAGTGAATATGATAATAATCGTTGGGATGGTACATTTAATGGAAGAGAATTACCCATAAGTTCATATATTTATATTCTTGACTTAAAAAATGGTTCTGAACCTTATAATGGTATTGTAACTATTAAAAAATAAATTAATAAATTCAAGCTATGAAAAATTCAGGCATTCAAAAGGTCAATATTAAAATTTCATTTTGTAAGAATTTGTTTGCTATAATTTTGACTGGGCTTTTTACAATCAATTGGCCAGCTAATATTTTTTCACAATCTTCTAATAACTTCATGAGCGTTCCCGGATTTGTTGAAAATAATGGACAGATAGCTGATTTTGAAGGTAATTTACATCCCGAAATGCTTTTTGAACTTCAAATCAATGGAGCAAATATTTATTTTACAAAAAAAGGTTTGTCATACTATTTCTACAAAAATGAAGAAATAGAAACGAATACTTCTATATTGACCACTAAAGTTGACAAATTGAATGCGGAATGCGGAGCAAAAGAAATAAAGTCCTATTACTACCGTATGGATATGCATTTTGAAAATGCAAATGTAGATGATGTCAATATAATCCCTATTGGAGAAAGCAATGTATATTCCAATTTCTATTTTCCGCATTGTTCAAATGGGATACTTAATGCAAAACAATATTTATCTATAAGATATCGCAATATATACAATGGAATTGATTTTGTGTTTACGGTTAATGAAGGTAAATTAAAATATAACATTGAAATAGGTCCTGATGCAAATTTCAAGGACATAAAATTAATTTTTAATGGTGTAAACGAAATAAATAAAATTTCACCAATAGAACTATTACTCAAAACGCCTGTAATTGATTTTACTGAAACAATGCCCGAAGTATATTATTCTGATAATCACGAAAATATTGAATGCAATTTTCAGGTGAATAGAAATATTGTTTCGTTTAATATTCCAACATACATTAATAATAGAAAATTTATTATCGACCCTGTTCAATACTGGAGTACCTATTTTGATTATAACCTCGGTAGTAATATTCAAAATGCAAGACCTGTGTTCGATAGTCAGGGGAATATTTATAATGCGGGAAGAGTTCAAAGCACTGGATTTCCAATGATTGATGCCGGTAGCGGACAATATTT
>JBDRPR010000581.1:0-20189 GCA_043826845.1 Bacteroidota bacterium | reverse complement strand
GTCCGTCTTTGGGATATGTCGCAAAAAGGTTAGGGAAAAATGCTAAAATAATCAGCATACTTGATAATGTCATTCCTCACGAAAAAAGGATGCTGGACGAAACATTCACCAGATATTTTTTAAAAAGAAATCATGGTTTTGTTGTGATGTCTGATGTTGTTCAAAATGATTTGCTAAAATTCATGCCCGATGCAAAATATGTTTTTCGTGAACATCCGCTATTCAGTCATTTTGGCGAGAAATTGCCGAAAACAGAAGCCAGAAAAAAACTGGGAATTAAAGAGAACTCAAAGCTTCTGTTATTTTTTGGACTTATTCGTGAATACAAAGGCCTTGATATATTGATTGATGCATTTGGAAAACTTGATGAAAGCTATGAGCTTCTTATTGCAGGTGAGGCATATACGGGTTTTGAAAAATATCAGCGGTTGATTGATGAAAGTCCGATGAAAAAAAACATACATTTGTTTAACCGTTATATTCTTGATCAAGAAGTACCTTTATTCTTTTCGGCAGCCGATGTTTCGGTTTTGCCTTACCGTTCAGCAACACAGAGTGGGATTACTTCTATATCCTTTCATTTTGAGCTTCCGGTAATTGCAACTGATGTAGGAGGACTGAAAGAAATTGTTCAGCATGGTAAATACGGACTAGTTGTTCAAAACGGTGATCCAAAGGAAATCTCTGAATCTATTAAAAATTATTTTGATAATAACCTTAAAAGCAAATTTGCCAATGAGATTATTCAAAAGAAGATTGAAAATTCCTGGTCGAATTTTGCAGATAAAATAATTGAGTTTCACCAAAGTCTTTAATTTTTTTCGACGAAGGAATAGCGAGCTATTTCAAGGAAGGAAAAAATGAGGACAGGAGTAGTACGAAGGCAATCTGATGTAGGAATAGAATTTTTATGAATAATGCAGGCTAAAACAGGAAGATAAACAGATATAAGTGAAAAAAGACTTTAGATTTTTTTATCGATATGATAAAAATTTCGTATCGATGAATTCCTTGAAATCATTTCTCCTAAAAATCCTGCAATAAAAAGCAGAGTTCCAAGAATCATCATAGTAAGTGCAATATAAAAATAAGGACTGTTCGTGACTTTATCTGCACTAAGCCCATTATATATCATATAAAGTTTTTTGCCTCCAAGCCATCCTGCCGCAAGAATCCCTATTAATATCATCAGCATACCGAGAGTGCCGAAAAAATGCATAGGACGTTTACCGAATTTAGCCATAAAAGAAATGGACATTAAATCGAGCAATCCGTTTACAAATCTTTCAAATCCGAATTTTGTTTTTCCAAACTTTCTTTTTTGATGCTGAACAACTTTTTCCCCGATTTTTGTAAATCCCGCTTCTTTTGCCAGAACAGGAATATACCGATGCATTTCGCCATAAACTTCGATACTTTTTATCACTTGATTTTTATATGCTTTAAGCCCGCAATTAAAATCGTGAAGTTTTATTTTAGTAGTCCGTCTTGCAGCCCAGTTGTATAATTTACTTGTCCTGTTCTTAATAAATGAGTCAAAACGTTTTTTCTTCCAACCCGAAACAATATCAAAATTTTCTTCTTTAATCATTCTGAACAAGTCAGGAATTTCTTCAGGACTGTCTTGTAGGTCAGCATCCATTGTAATTACTACATCACCTTTGGTTTCCGCAAAACCGCAAAATAGTGCTGCAGATTTTCCGTAATTTCTTCTGAATTTTATTCCATGAATTGTTTCTGTTTTTGATGAAAGATTTTCAATTTCCTGCCATGAACCGTCATTACTGCCATCATCAATCAGAATTATTTCATAACTGAACTTATTTTCGTTCATTACTTTAGCAATCCAAGTTGTAAGCTCCGGAAGAGATTCTTTTTCGTTAAGAAGAGGTATAACAATAGATATATCCATTAAATTCAACTATTTGTATTATTAGTATCATTATCTTCAATTTCTTCCATCGCAGATAAATATGGATCCTTTTTCTTTTTAGCAAATGCTGCTGCGATTAGAGAAACGATAAAAACAAAAATAATATTTCCCGGAATTGATAATAATGAAGCACTCATTGCTGAAGGAATTTCTTTTGTCTGCATCATATCAATTGTTTTTTCAATCTGGTCATCAGGAAGCCCTGCCTTATATAAATAATCGACAGTCATTTCAGACACTTTTTCCATTGTGTTTTTCTGATAATCAGGATCAATAACTTCGTTAAACAGGAAAGTATATGCAGCTATCAGTATTGCAGCATAAATACCGGTTATAGTGCCAAATGCCAGCCCTCTGCCATATTTTAAAAAACCACCGAGTATTTTGTCCCGGTAATTCTTTATAAGAATTAAAATAGCAATAAAATAGACGATCAATGTCAATAATCCGACAATAGCGCCAGACCATAAACTAATGGTCACTAAATCAAACACATATATTAGCACAGAAAGAATTATTGAAATCAACCCAAGAATAATCCCATATTTAATGGAATCTTTAAATAATGACGATGGTGAATTTTCCATAATGATTAAATATTATTTACATAGCAAAGATATTAGTTTTTATTAAAAACATTTATTTTTTTAATCATCAAAATATTTACGAAAATTAGCAAATTCTTTAATTTGATTTTTCTTTTCTGTTTTTGTCATGCCTTTGAGTTTTAAAGTATATATCAAATTTGTAGCTTTTTGACTACTTAAACATTCTTACTTAAAGGTTTTTTTTATTACATGGATATTATTACAGATGTCCAATCGATATTATATTTCCACATATATATTTCAATAGATATATATAGAAAAACAATTGCTTTTTATTTTTTTGCACTAATTTTGCAAAGAAAAAAGATGAACATTTTAAATTAAAGAAATGAAGACAGGAATTATCACTAAAGCAATTTTATTAATCGGAATGCTTTTTTTAGTATTAAACATACAGAAATCTATTGCATGTGAAATTGAATTTGAAATTGATGGAGAAAAAAAGGAGCAATACAAGGTAGGAGATGAGGTTGTTATAAAAGTAAAAATTACATTTACACACAGGGTTTGTACTGTCGGAATTAAACAAACAAAATTTGAAAGCAAGGGAGTGAAAATACTTACTGCTACAGATTGGAAAGAAACATCTCCCGGAGTATGGGAAAGAAAACTAAAAATTAAAATTGAAGAGCCTAAAAAAGGAAAAGTTGAATTGTCAGCAACCAGAACCTGTGATAAGGAAGGAGGATTTAACAGCATCGTACTCAATGCGAAAAAGAAATAATTCCTAATAATCTTATGATAAAAAAGATATTTTTTATTCTTATCGCTGGAACATTATTTATTAATTCTCCGGCTTTTTGTTTTTTGTTACAGCAAAATGAAACTAAGGTTGATGATGAATTCGGTGAATTTAAAGAATTCAACGAAAATTATGAAGACGAGTTTAAGGAATTTAATGAGGATGAATTTTCTGAATTTAGTGAAGACTCCAATTCCACAGGTTGTATTTTGTCATGCTCCCAGACATGTCAGAAAAAATTATCTGATAATAATAGTCTTGAATGGATATTAGTCATTCTGGGATTTACAGTTGTTGCAGGCGTTCTTATTAGATATAAAGCCACACGCAACCTGCGTGGCTGGTTTTTACTGGCATCCTTATTTATAATTGGTTTTTATAAAGCGGGATGTACTGCATGTCCGATTGGTGGATTTCAGGATTTTCTGTTGGGAGTCTTTGGGTATGATGAAGGCTGGAAACAACTAATCTGGTTTATTGCCATTATTCCAATAACTTATTTGTTCGGACGGGTTTACTGCGGGTGGATATGCCATTTAGGCGCATTGCAGGAATTTCTTTATCTGCCCGGAAGGATAAAAGTTTTACAGACAGCAAAGGCTCAAAAATATTTGCGGATTTCAAGATATGTTCTTTTGGCTACATTAATCATTCAGATTGCAGTAATGGGCACAAAATACTGGTGTAGAATAGATCCTTTCGTTAATATTTACGGGTTTAGAGATTTTTATAAAATGATTTCTGGTACCATTATTTTTGACAGTGAATTAATTATCATTATTATTTTAGTATCGCTTTTACTGATTTCGTCAGTTTTATCATTCAGACCATTTTGCAGAACTGCCTGTCCTGTAGGACTAATAATGGGTCTGGTAGAAAAAATTCCCGGAGCATCAGTTATAGGAACTAAAGGAGAATGTGCCGGTTGTAAACTTTGTAATGCAGCCTGCAACTCCCGTGCAATTGTCAGAAATGATAATTACAGTTCTATTGACAACTCTGATTGTATAATGTGTGGCGATTGTATAGATGCCTGTGGAAAAAACGGATTGGGTTTTTTCAGAAAATCAAAAAAACACAAATCTATAGTTGAATGCAGGAATGAATGTAGCAACAAAAATTAAATTTATACTGTTTGTTTTTTTTATTGCCGCAAATATTTCGGTCAATGCTCAATGGGAATGCCGGAGCAAACTCGGCGCACATCTAAAGTCATTTAAAAAGGATTTTCCGCTCCTGTGGGCAATTGAGCAAACAAGTGGAGTAGGATGTATGACCGACCGGAACATAAGAAATATGATGCTATTTGCAGGGTTGGATTATTCATTTAAAAAACATCAGTTTTATTTCGAAGGCGGATCAAAAGGATGGCATAATACCCTTAATGACACTGATTCATATAACAATGAACATAAAAGAAAAATTTTTCAACAACAGAGATTTGGCATAAGAGAAGGTTTTTATCGTTACAATGATAAATCGACAAACCTGACTATTGGATTTCATTCTATGACATTCGGTGATTATTTTCTGGTTAATGAGCGAGGCTTGGGAATTTCCTATATTCAGGAATTAAAAGAGATTAAAATATATTTAACAGGGGCTTCAATACTAAAAGATTTTTCGAGATTCGGATCTTTCTGCAGTGTTCACAACGAATATAATTTGTTAAGAGATCGAAGTTTAGCATATATAGGAGAAGGGGTAGGTGAAACAAATTTTGCCGGTTTTGTATTAAAATGGATTCCCTCAAATAAGGTTGACTCTTCAGAATTTGATGAATTTAGTTCGTCATCCGGAAAAAAAATATTTAAAGAAGTAGGATTGATATTTTATAATGAATTCGGAACAGGAATAGATACAATTCAAACAGATTATGGATTAATGAGTCAATGGGATTTACCAGGAAAATTACAGCTGGAGACAGAACTCCTTCATCAGTACCGAAAAAATAATCAGACATTATTATATCATCTTAATCTCACAAAACAGATCTCTTTCGGAAAAAAAGGACAAACTTTTTTTTCATTGGCTTATTACGGAAAACTGGATATTGACAGGAATGCGATGGCTTATTCATCTTTCAGTAATTTGTTTATCGGAGAAGTTATGCGTATGGATATAATGGACATGCCTTTATATCAGTTTTCAATGAAATATCAGATTCCTAAATGGAAGACTCAGTTCAAACTTCAGTCAACACAACAATTCACAGATCAGAATATCAGTGAATATGATATTGCAGTCGGGAAAACATTTTTTAATCATGCTAAACTTACATTGATGTTTTGCAGGATGGATGCAGATGAATTAGAGGAAGTTTTCTACATGTTAAGAACAGAATTAAGAATTACTTTTTAAACTGAATTATTCATAAACTTTCGTGATGAGACATCAGAGAGGTAAGTAATACGACAAAAGGTAGTTTATAAAAAGAGATTCAATGATATCAGCGGCAACAATTTTCTGATAAAACATTTTTTTGGTTAAATTTTTTATTGAAGTGCTGGAAAATGTGCAAATATTAACTCCACCTTTTAAGGTGGAGAACCAAAATACTCTGGAAGATTAGGCTTTAGCCATGATTTATAATTTGTCACTGTTGTCCGAATAAATTTTGATAAATACATTTTTCTTATATTATTGCATTTTTAAGTGGTTTAAAATATATGTCTAACATTTCTCACTTCGTTATTTCGTGACTGATGGTACTTTATCATTCCTTCATTAGTTTTTTAACAATATGTTGTATCGTAGGCAGGAGACATGACTTTAATATTTTACCTGCTAATTTTGTATTCTCTCAAAAGGCAGGAAAAATAGAACGCAGATAACTCAGATAATTATGATGAGCACAGATGAAGAGATCATATATAATCATAAAAATCAGCGTCATCAGCGTTCCATTGTATTTTAACAGGATGCATTTTGGTACACTTTTACCCTTGTCTTTTTAGAGGATACCTAATTTTTATTTTCCAAGTGAGAAATATTAGATATATGTTTTAATAATTTTATTCAATTCAGGGCTAAAGCCCGGTGTATATGTGTTTTATTCTTTCTCCACCTTAAAAGGCGGAGTTAATGTCTATCCGCTAGCGTTCGACTGAGCTCACGCCGAAGTCTAGTGAGTCGTAACACAAAGCTAATACATTTTTCTTCTCAGTACCTCAAAAAAAGATTATGCCATATTTTTTTTAACTCTTAATTGACATTATTTATATCTTTGTATAAAATATCCCGTTATGATTACAAATTTTATTATTGCCGGCATAATTGGAACACAGGAAATAATTATTATCCTGATTATTGTTCTAATCCTTTTTGGTGCAAAAAAAATTCCTGAATTGATGAGGGGCATGGGAAGAGGTGTTAAAGAATTTAAAGATGCAACCTCTGATAAATCAAAAGACAAAGAGAACATAAAAGATAATTAATAAGTAGTAAATATTCTCTGTTTTCCCATCGCCTTATTATATATAATAGGCTCATAGGATGGTCTTTTCATGCAGACACTTAATTATTTCAGATTGCTTGATAACGGTTAGTTATTTTTTATGAATTAATTCTACGGATTTTGAATTTTTTATTTACTTTTGATTAATAGTTGGTTATTTTTCAAGACAAATTATATTGCAGGATGTCCCGCAATTATTTTCAAAATTATATTATGGAAGAAAAAGAAATTAAAACATTTTCGATGCCCAGAATCGGCGAAAAAGCTCCTGAATTCAATGCTGTAACAACACAGGGTGAAATTAGTTTTCCGTCCTCATATAAAGGCAGTTGGGTGATTTTATTCAGTCATCCTGCAGATTTTACACCGGTTTGTACATCAGAATTTATAACTTTTGCATCTATGGAAGAAAAGTTTGCAGAAGCAAACTGCAAGCTTGTTGGCTTATCGGTTGATGGATTATACAGTCATATAGCATGGTTGCGAACCATTAAAGAAAAAATTGAATACAAAGGCATGAAAAATGTGGATGTAAAATTCCCATTGATTGAAGATATTACAATGGAAGTTGCCACAAAATATGGTATGATGATGCCTGGTGAAAGCAACACAAAAGCTGTACGAGCAGTATTTTTCATTGACACTAAAGGAATAATTCGTGCCATTATTTATTATCCCCTGAGTTTAGGAAGAAATTTCGATGAATTATACAGAGTAATAGTTGCGTTGAAAACATCAGATGCTTACGGTGTGGCAACTCCTGCTGACTGGCGTCCAGGCGATGATGTTATTGTTTCTCCTGCAGGTTCATGCACTGTCGCTCAGGACAGAATGGAAGGAAAAGAAGAAGGAATAGAATGTAAAGATTGGTTTTTCTGTACCAAAAAACTCGATAAAGAAAAGGTTTTAAAAGCTATACTAAAAAAGGAAAAAAATAAATAGTAGAATTATTATTTGAAATTTTACAAAGTCACTTTTTTCTACCAATCCTGAGGTTTGTTTTCCGGAGCTTTAGTCATCTCATTTTCCAGATTTGTTATTGCCTCAATAATTTGATCATTGACCTGTTGTAAGAAGAAATTATATACCTGAGAGTACGTCGGAGATTCAGCCTCAAGCCATTGCTCACAAGCATAATATGATGCAGATTTTAGATTGATATCGGTAACTGTATATTTAAACCTTCCTTCTTTAAATTCAGTTGTAAGTGTGTATAATACAATGCCTTTCATTGTTTGAACAGCATTTTTATCAGGAGGATTCAATATTTTAAGCCTTCCCTTGCCAACAATTTTCCCGGCAACCTGATCTTTCTCTCGAATAACATCAGCAGGATTCTTATAATATGTATTGAACCAGTTCAATCCTTTTCTGAACAGTTCTTCGGAGGTCCCGGATGTTTGAACTACTTTAGTATAAGTAATTAACTTGCTGGTTTCATCAATCGGGAGGTCAGGTTTTTGATAAACAATTTCATCTTTTTTCTGAGCAGAAATATTAAAAATAAAGGCTACCGATAAAATCAGTATAAGAAAAGATTTAATAATTGAGTTCATGGCTATGATTTTTAAATTATTTACGAATATACAAAAAAATTTATAATTGATTATTTTTAAAAATTAATTCTGCGAATTGAAAATCTGTAACATCTGTAATTTTAATATTTTCTTTATTCCCATCAATTAAGTGAATTTTTTCACCGGACCATTCCAGTACCGATGCATCGTCAGTAAATTCATTACGGTACTCTTCATTGTATGCTTTAATTACGATATCTGATTTAAATACCTGAGGAGTCTGAATAATTCTGATTTTATCCCTGTCAACTGGAAAACTACTTTTATTTTCGATTATTCTGATGGATTCATTTATTAAAATACACGGGATTGCATTTCCATATACTTCGGCTGCATTAAATGCTTTTGATATGGTCTCTTTTGATACGAATGGTCTTACCCCGTCATGAATTGCAACTAATCCATCAATATCAGAGTGAGTTAATCCGTTTTTTACCGATTGAAATCTGGTTTCTCCCCCGGCAACAACAGTGTGTTTAATCGAAAAAGAAAATTCGACACATAACTTTTTCCAGTAAATAGTTTGATTATCAGGCAAAACGACAATAATTTGGATGTCTGGAGAATATTTGTAAAAACATTCGATACAATGCATCAGGATCGGTTTGTGTCCCAGCACAAGAAATTGTTTGGGAATCGCACTTCCCATTCTTTTTCCTGTTCCTCCTGCCACTATAATAACTGATTTGTTCATCAGGATATTTTATCAGTTTTGATTTATAAAGATAAAACTATTTTTGCTAATGATATAGTATATAAAAAATGAAATTACTTTAGCTTTGTATTTTTAATGAGTATTACAAATCTGAATGGACACGGATATTACAATAGTAGGCGCAGGAGTTGTCGGACTGGCAATTGCAGCTGAAATTTCCAGAACAAATAAGGATGTGTTTCTTATGGAAAAACATTTGAAGTTCGGGCAGGAGACCAGTAGCCGTAATAGTGAAGTTATTCATTCAGGTATTTATTATCCTCATGGTTCATTAAAAGGTAGTTTATGTGTCTCCGGGCGACAAATGCTATATGATTATTGTCAAAAAAATGATATTTTGCATCGTATGTGTGGAAAACTGGTAGTTGCTACCGATGATTTTGAAATGAAGCAATTACCAAAAATCTTTGATCATGCAAGAAAAAACGGTGTGACAGATGCTGAATTAATCGAACAGGATGATATTAGGAACCTTGAACCCAATATCTTTGCTTTACAAGCCATTAGATTTCCGTCAACAGGAATAATTGACACACATGGATTAATGAAACAATTGGAAACTGAAGCATGCATTAACGGAACTCAGATTGTTTACGGGTCTGAAGTCAAAGCTATCAGAAAATTAAAAAAAGGATATGAAATAACAATATCAGATGCCGACGAATCTGAATATAATTTTACATCAGGAAAAATAATCAATTCAGCAGGATTATATTCTGATAAAATTGCCGAGATGATAGGAATAAATAAACCAGAGTATTGTCTTCACTTTTGGAAAGGAGAATATTTCAGCGTTGGAAACGGGAAACATAAGCTGATAAACGGACTTGTTTATCCTGTTCCTGAGTCAAATACTGTAAGCCTGGGAATTCATGCAACTATTGATTTTACGGGTAGAATGAAGCTGGGGCCAAGTGCGGCTTATATGAAAGAAAATATTATTGATTATACTGTTGACACAAAAAACAAAGAACTGTTTCTTAAATCTGCCGGAAGATTTCTCCCCTTTTTGGAAATAGAAGATTTACAGCCCGATCAGGCCGGAATAAGACCAAAACTTCAGAAGCCGGGTGATGCAACCAGAGATTTTATTATTAAAGAAGAAAGCGATAATGGATTTCCGGGTTTTGTTAATCTGATAGGTATAGAATCACCTGGATTAACTTCTTGTCTGGCAATTGCAAAATATATAAATAGCTTAATATAAAACTTGTTTTTGTATTCGCGATATTTATTTTTAAATGAAGATTGAACTTATTATAAAAATTTAATCATACCTCCATTTGGGGACTTTAGAAATTTTGAAATTTTTCTGCGTATATTCTTTCAATATTCTTTTGTATTCTAAAGTAATTTCCTTTTTATCTTTTGCCATTTTGTATCCTATAAATTCACATTTTTCACTTTCTCCTTTTTTCAGACAGAAATAACTCACATATTCCAAATATTGCCTTTTCAACTCTTCAGGGATATTAATATCTGTTGAAAAATCATAAGGGTTATAATAAATTAATTCTGTAACATTCGAAATATAAACAGTATTAATGCCATCTCTTTCAATCGTTGCATATGCAAAATGATATACAGAATATTCTTCTTGTTCATCCTCATCTTCTTGAGATATTGCTTTGATATTTGTAATGATCATAATAATCATCAGAAAAGCAATGCTGTACATAATTTTATTTTTCATATTTTTTAAATTTTTATGTTCAACTTCAATATTTTTTATTTCTAAAATTACTTTATTTTTTAATTAAAGCAATCTGATAAATTTTCGGCCAGTATTTACCTGTTACAAGAAGTCTTTTCCCTTTTTCGTCCCAAGCAATTCCATTCAACACATCTATCCTGTTATGCTTGTCTTTTGGATTTAATATACCGGTGAGATCAATTCTCCCGATAACTTTTCCTGTAGCAGGATCAATTATTACAATAATGTCTTTTGTATAGATATTAGCGTAAATATTTCCCTCTATTAATTCCAGCTCATTAAGCTTAGACACCGGACCATCATTATCAAAAACCTCAATTGTCTTTGTAGTTGAAAAAACAGAAGTTTCCAGATAGTGAAGATTATTTGTGCCATCACTCATAATCAGTTGTTTCCCATCATAAACCAGTCCCCAGCCTTCGGTCTGGATATTGAATTTACTGATCTTTTTAAAACTTTGTTTTTCATATACAAATCCTACTCCTGATTGCCAGGTCAGTTGGATAATACGATCATCAACAATTTCAATTCCTTCTCCAAAAATACTTCCTTCATTATTATAACTCTGGACCAGTTCATTTGTTTCAAGTTTGTATTTTAGTATTGAAGATTCACCATACTGGCCTGTACCTTCATAAATATAGCCATCTTCAAAGCAGAATCCTTGTGTGTATGATTTTATGCTGTGAGGAAATTCTTTTATTACCGTATAAGTATATTCTTCAGGAACTATATCGGATTTAAATCTCAAACTCACTGATTTTTGAGCAATTTTTTCATTTTTAAAATATACAATAAATTTGAAATTGTGATAACCGGTGCAAAGATCCTTTGCATACCATGTCAATTTATAGGGAGGGTTAGTCCAACTCATTATTTTTTCGCTACCGGAAAACAGGATAATGGAGTCAAACGGATTGTTGTTTTTAAGATCGAATAAAAAATTTATGCTGTCGCCGATAGCGTACATAAAACCTCCTAAAGGCGTAATAATAGTAATCATGTCATTATTCTGAGAATCAATCTGAACAATACTGTCATTGTCAATATTGTCATCAGAGATAATTTGCTCTTTACATGAATTGAAAATAAATGTAATTTCTGATAATAATATGATTAAAATATATTTTAAAAGGGGTTTCATTATTGTTTTTCCTTAAACTTCATTATTATTTGACTTAAACAATCTATAAAATTATCTCCCAGTCAAAACCATCTTTTTTGTCTTTTATTTCAATGCCTGTTTTTTTCAACTCGTCACGAATCTTATCAGATGTTAAAAAATCCTTATTTGTTTTTGCATCCAAGCGGATATTTAAAATCATATTAACAAGTGAATCCACTAAGTCATTTTTAATGGCAGATGAATCAATATCGATCAAACCAAGAATTTCAAAAACAAATTTATTATAAAGATTTTTAAGTAATTCCAGTGATTCTCCAGTTATCTGTTCTTTTTCTTCAAGTAGTAAGTTGATCATTTTTACGCCATCAAAAAGATGTGCAATAAGAACGGGGCTGTTAAGGTCATCGTTGAGGGCAGCGTAACATTTCTTTTCGAATCCGGGAATATCAACTGTATTTTTTGCAGCAGGTATTATTTTCTGAATTTTGTTAATTGTATTGATTAGTCGAAGATATCCTTTTTCGGCTGCAAGCAAAGCATCGTTTGAAAAATCAAGAGTTGATCTGTAATGTGCTTGTAAGATAAAGAATCGCACGCACATAGGTGAATAAATTTTTTCCAGTAGTTTGTGATTTCCGGAAAACAATTCATTAAGAGTGATAAAATTACCCAGTGATTTTCCCATTTTCTGGCCATTAATGGTAATCATGTTATTATGCATCCAGTATCGTACCGTTTCTTTACCATTGGCAGCTACACTTTGTGCAATTTCACATTCGTGATGAGGAAACAGCAGATCCATTCCTCCCCCGTGAATATCAAATGTTTCACCAAGATATTTTTCCCCCATAGCAGAACATTCGAGATGCCAGCCGGGAAAACCTTCACTCCACTTTGATTTCCATCTCATAATATGTTCAGGTGAAGCTTTTTTCCATAATGCAAAATCAACATTATTTCTTTTTTCATCCTGTCCGTCAAGCTCCCGTGTATTACTAATCAGGTCTTCCAGTACACGTCCTGATAATTTTCCGTAATTGTATTTTTTACTGTATTTTTCAACATCAAAATATACAGAACCATTAACCTCATAAGCATATCCGTTTTTAAAAATTCTGTCAATCAATTCAAGTTGTTCAGGGACATGACCTGATGCCCGCGGTTCAATGCTTGGACTGAGAACATTTAGTTGCCTCATGTTATGATGATAACTTTCGGTAAAGTACTGAACTATTTCCATTGGTTCAACCTGCTCAATTCTTGCTTTTTTAGCGATTTTATCTTCTCCTTCATCAGCATCATTTTCAAGATGCCCGACATCTGTGATATTCCTTACATACCTGACTTTATATTTAAGATGTTTCAGATATCTGAAAAGAAGATCAAATGTAATTGCAGGTCTGGCATGTCCAAGATGAGCCTCCCCATATACCGTAGGCCCACAGACATATAATCCGACATTGGAAGGATTTAAAGGAATGAATTCTTCCTTTTTTCTACTTATGGTATTATAAATAAACAATTTATCATCCATGATGAAAATAATAATATTTTTCGGAATTGTAAAAGTAGTAATAAAAATTAATCGAAATGGAGGATATCTGTAATTTTTCCGTTCTGATATACGGTTGTTTTTATCAGTTTTCCGGTTGAGTCATAGGCATGTCTTTTCCCGTTAATAAGTACTCCATTTTCCCAGTATCCTTCGCGGTCAATTTTCTTCTCCCCGTTAATTAGATTGTAGGTCTTATGATCACCTGTTCCTTTAAAAACTCCAACCGGATCGTCTGGATTTTGATTATTTATAATTATATGGTTATTGTTTTCAACATTGTTTGTTTCAACTGTACCGGTTTTATTGTAGATTTTAACGTTCGTTGAATCCATTTTTCCATCAATGAAACTTTTCTCGGCTTTCAGTGTCCCATCATCATAATATTCTTTAATAACTCCTTTTTCTTTACCGTTATCCCAATTTCCTTCAATCATAACTTTACCATTTTCGTGAAAATATTTTTGCTCACCGGTTCTTTTTCCTGTCTCATTGTATTGCCACAAATATGCTGTATTTCCATTAGGATGATAATATTTATATTCTCCTACCCATTTTGTTCCTTTCCAGATTCCTTCTTCTGAAAGATTGCCGTTTTCGTAATATATTTTGGCATAACCATCGGGTTTTCCGTTAATATAAGGAATTTCAGATTTGATTTTACCTTCAGGATAATAAACCTTCCACAATCCTGTCTTTCTATTATCAAGAAATTTGCCTTCTTCAAGCTTAAAACTATTGCTTGCATCATAAATAATCCAATAGCCTTGTTTTCTCTCCTGATCATCAACAATATTTAAAGAGTCCCCGCTTTGAGTGAATAAAACATTTGCAGTTAAGCTTATACTTAACCCTCCAATCATAATAAATAATAAAAAAATTCTCATTTTTTAAATATTTGCATCAAATATAAATAAATTAAATAACCTGAGCTTACCATTTGCAAAATTATTGCCAAAAAACAATCAACAATTCAAGTATTTTTACGTATTACATTTAATTTTGTTTTGCTTTTATTTAACTATTAATTCAGAAGCTGATTTTTTCTTTGATCAAATAATTGAAACATGCAGAATGATTGCACGTAAATGATTGAGTATGTCATGAAATATATTTCTTAACAATATTATTAATTTATGCTGAACCAAAACCTTTTTTTTGAACATTCATCAGATCTTTTATGCATTGTTGATGCATCTTCAAATTTCATTCAATTAAATCCACAATTTAAAAAAGTATTAGGATATCAATCTGATGAACTGATCGGAAAATCGATTGGCTATATTTCACAAAATGATGATCTTGTGAAAATATTTTTATCAGAAAAATCCGAATTTACAAATGGATTTACTTGCTTTTGTAGTGCCAAAAACGGTGATAAAAAATTACTGAACTGGAAAATTATTGCTGAGGAAAACAATCTTTTTTACTTTATTATTCAGGATTTACCTCTTGTAATACAAAATGAGAAAACGGTTGAAAAAGTAAAGGTTGAAATGAATAGCATATATAAAGTTATTATGGAAAATATGGCAGATGTAATATCTGTTCTGGATATGAGTCTGAAAACTTTGTACGTTAGCCCTACTGTTAAAAATGCTTTTGGATATGAGGCAGATGAATTTATTCTCTTACCACTAAAAAAACTGCTTACACCCGAGTCATTAAAGATTGTTTATTCGACTCTTGAAGAAGAACTGGAGAATGAAAAAAAGGCGAATGCCGATCCAAAAAGAACAAGATTTTTAGAACTTCAAGGATATAAAAAAGACGGGACAAAAATATGGAATCAGAATAATCTATCGTTTCTGCGAGATGAAAATAATTTACCTATTGGGATTATTTCTGTTTCCAGAGATATTTCACAAATTAAAGAGGCAAAGATTGCTTTAGAAAAAAGTGAGGAAAAATACAGAAAACTCATAGATAAACAAGGAGAAGGAATTGGAATTGTTGGTGAAAATGAAGTGTTTACATTTGTCAATTCTGCAGCTTGTAAAATATTTGGCTATTCTGAAGAAGAATTGCTGGGGAAGAATTTAAAATCTTTTGTGGAAAATGAAACATGGAAGCGATTTATTAGTCAGACAGCCAATCGTAAAGCAGGAAAAGACAATAGTTATGAATTTGAAATTATCCGTAAGGATGGGAAAAAAAGAATACTTGAGATTTCTGCGACGCCCCACTTGGATGAAAACAATAATTATATTGGGACTTTCGGCATTTTCAGAGATATAACCGAAAAGAAAAAACTCGGGGAAGTGATGCTTAAACAACAGAAAGAACTTGAAACCCAGAACAAAGAATATAAAAAACTGAATGAAGAATTGCAAATAACCAAAGAAAAAGCAATGGAGGCAGATGACCTGAAGACAGCATTTCTTGCAAATATGAGTCATGAAATAAGAACTCCATTAAACGGGGTTATTGGGTTTGCGGAATTATTAAAAAATCCTGACTTGAACAAGGAAGACAGGGAACTTTACATTTCTTTTATAAACAGCAGCGGGAATCAATTGGTAAATATTATTACAGATATAATTGATATTGCTAAAATTGAAGCCAATCAGATGACCATTAATTTAGTTAATGTTGAAATAAATATTCTTGCATATGAGACATTTTTGTTTTTTAAGGAAAGTAAAGAGGCAAAAGAGAAACCTGATATTGAACTGAAAATGGGCTTTGATCCTCTCAAAAGAGTTGTATTGCAATCAGATCCCATGAGACTGCAACAGATTATTTTTAATCTTATCAGAAATGCATATAAATTTACGACCCATGGCTTTATTGAATATGGGTACTCAATAAAAGACGACTTTTTGGAATTTTATGTTAAAGATACCGGGATTGGTATTCCGTACGAAAAACAGAATATTGTATTTGAAAGATTCCGGCAGATTGACGGTTCTCAATCAAGAAAATACGGAGGATCGGGACTCGGACTTGCTATTGCAAAAGGTCTTGTCGAAAAACTCGGGGGTAAAATCCGGCTTGTATCAAAACCATTACAGGGCACCACATTCTATTTTACTATTCCATATATTTCTCCTGAAAAAACGGAAGAAAAAATCACTAAGCAAATAATCAGGGGTGAAATTCCAAAAGAATCGATGATTTTACTGGCGGAAGATGACTTTGTTTCAGTACAATTTATAAAAGAAATTTTTAGAAATGAGAATGTCGGAATTTTTATTGTAGGGAATGGAAAGGATGCGGTTGATTTTGTTGCAGAAAACGAAAGCATATCACTAGTTCTTATGGATTTAAATATGCCGGTATTAAGTGGCTATGCAGCACTCAGAGAAATTAAAAAGATTAAACCCGGATTGCCTGTTATTGCTCAAACAGCCAATGCAATGTCTGATGACAGAAAAAAGGTATTGGATTTCGGTTTTGATGAATATCTTGCAAAACCTTTTACAGATAAACAACTGCTAAGTCTTGTAAAATCATTTTTGCAGAAATAGCCGGAAATGATTGTTTGTTGCCTGCTTGTGGACTCCATAGGTCTGCAATATGCAAAAGGCGGTCTATATCACTTCACTATCTTTTAATATGAACATCATCGGTATTACCTTTCTTTCTGAAAATAAAGATGTTTTATTTTTTTTATAAGTTAAATAACAATATATTTGTTAAATTTAAAGAGTTATAAATTAATAACTTTTCAATCCAATAATTAAGATTTTATATTACCCTCTTTTATTTAATATAGACTTAATCAGATGTTTATGAATTATAATGACAATACAAAAGACGAACTAATTATTGAACTACAGAAACTTGAGCTGGAACTGGGTTCATTTAAAGCATTGAGCAAAAAAGATGATGAAGAGAAAGTAGAATGTGCAAATGAATTAATCATTGCTAATAAAGAACTTGTTTATCAAAATGAGGAAAAAGAAAAACGTACAGCAGAATTAGTCATTGCCAACAAAGAGCTTGCCTATCAAAACGATGAGAAAGAAAAACGTGCAGCAGAATTAACTTTTGCCATGGAAAAACTCGAAGAAAATAGAATAAATTTAAAAACTTTAAACGAAGAATACAAAACAACTAATGAAGAATTAAAGCAAACTGTTGAAGCCCTGATAGAGTCCAAAGAAAAAGCTGAAGAAAGCGACCGTTTAAAATCGGTATTTCTTGCCAATATAAGTCATGAGATCCGGACTCCGATGAATGGAATTCTTGGTTTTGCAGGGTTACTTCAAAAACCAGGGCTTGGTACTGAAACACAGGTGAATTATATTAATATAATCGAACAAAGTGGCCATCGAATGCTTAATATCATAAATGATATTATTGATATATCAAAAATTGAGTCAGGACAGGTTGTTGTTAATAATACTAATACAAATATAAATGAAATTTTTATTGAACTATACGAGTTTTTTAAACCTGAGGCTGAAAATAAAGGGCTTAATTTTATATATAAGAACTTTTTAAACGAGAAAAATTTATTAATCAGTACAGACAGAGCTAAGTTTGCTCAGATTATTACCAATTTACTTAAAAATGCTATTAAATATACAGATACCGGATCAATTGAATTTGGTTTTATCGTCAACGAAAATGATATAGAATGCTTCATTAAAGATACCGGACTTGGTATTGCTGCTGATTTAACTGAAGCAATCTTTGATCGGTTCAGGCAGGGTGATTATGCATTAAACCGTGCGTATGAAGGAGCCGGTTTGGGATTGGCAATTTCTAAAGCTTATGCAGAATTGCTTGGAGGTAAAATCAGACTTGTATCTGAACATGGAAAAGGTTCAGTTTTTCACTTTACTATTCCATATGATTCTTCAATAAATTACCAAACAAAAAAGGATGCAATTATCAGTAATAAAAACAAACATAGCAATATTGATGTTTTAGTTGTTGAAGATGATTCGGTAAGTATTGAATATCTTAAAGCTTTAATTAATAATGTAACAGTTGCACTTCATTTTGCATCTAATGGAAAAAAAGCTGTTGAAATGGTTAAAACCAAACCTGAAATAAATATAGTTCTTATGGATTTAAAAATGCCGGTTATGGATGGATTTGAAGTTACAGGTTTAATAAAAAAAATCAGACCGAAATTGCCGATAATTGCCCAGACTTCATCACTACCTGAGGATATAACAAAAGCAAAGGCTGCAGGATGCGATGAGGTGGTGTCAAAACCAATTAATCCGGATTTACTGTTTTCTAAAATATATAATCTGGTTAATAAGCAGCCTACCATAGTTTAATTCTTCTTTGTTGTTTTGCACATCCCTGGAAAACAAGGAATCTGATAATAGAATTCCCAAGATTTATATAACAGAATTTTGCATTTTTTCTATTACTTCATTGCTGTGCAAAACAAGAAGTCATTTATGCTAAAATAAGGTAATAAGGTATATGTTGTGTTATTATGATTTTGTACTAAAGTTTAAAATTACAGAATAAGTTTTTTCCGGGACTACTCAAAATTTCTCAGGGGTTAATACATTTAAGATTTTTCCGGCTCAGATTAAATTTAACGAAAATCTGGAATAAAAGGGAACTATTCCACTACGTGGATTAATTCAGTGGTAAAATTGCATATATGCGCCGGCATAAGTAAAACTACGTAAAAGAATCAGGTGTTATATTGTAAAAAAAACATTGTTAATACTCTTTTTTCAGGTCAGAAATATTGCAATCTTTATATATTATATTATTTCATTCAAAAAAAACTTTACATGGATATTAAAAACATATTGATTGTTGATGATAGCGAAGTTAACTGTTTATTAATAACAGAAATACTGAGCGATTTCAATTTGTCGGTTACAAGTGCAAATAATGGATTAGAGGCAGTAAATATTTGCAGGAAAGAAAATATTGATATGGTTTTAATGGATCTAAATATGCCAGTAATGAATGGATTTGAAGCGTCATTAAAAATCAAGATAATGAAGCCAAATTTGCCTATTATTCTGCAAACCAGTTACTCAAAAGATTTATATAAAGATATGAGCTTTTTGTCAATGATAGATGACGTTGTGCAAAAGCCAATAAATGCTAAAGAATTGATAAATAAGATTAATAAACACTCTGCCATCAAACTTATAGATAAATTTAAAAAAAATGATTTAAATGAAACCACAACCTTTTCGCCAACAATAAAAGGCGCAATGCATAAACCAATGATTTTCAAAGAATTTATAGATAAAATTATTAAACCTTCAAGGATCACATTAAAAAGCAAATTTGCTTAAATCAGTGAGACTTTAATTTTGTTGAACAAAATTATTTAGTCGAACTGATTCCGAGCGAAGTCAAGGGATCTCTGGGTTATATTCCCCGTAGCTCTGCTACGATGGGAAAATTCTATTAGACAATACCTTGTCAGCTCTGTTGCGAGGCAGTTTATTCTTTATATACCATCCTCCATTTCAAATTTATCCTATTATAATTTTTGTATTAAGGCTCACAACTGCAGAATAAGGTTTTTCTGGGACCACTCAAAATTTCTCAGGGGTCAGTACATTTAAGATTTTTCTGGCTCAGATTAAATTTAAGGAAAATCTGGAATAAAAGGTATTCCACTGCGTAGATTTGTCAGGGATAAACCTTTAATAATAATCTTGAGTCCACTTCGAAAAGTCATAAATTTGAATTTCAGCGACTTTTCAGAAAAGAGACTTTTCAGAGTACATTCAATCTTATAATCTACAGAAATATTAAGAAATAGGGCTTAATACCTGATAAAGTGTTTTATGCAAAATATCAGGAAGTAATTTAAAATTA
>JBDRPR010000580.1:0-16118 GCA_043826845.1 Bacteroidota bacterium | reverse complement strand
AACTGATGTTACGCAAAAGCAATATAAAGAAGATTCCTCACTTTGTTCGGAATGAAACGTAGTGAAATGAGGAATCTTAAAAAATGTAAATATGTTATTTTGCGTAACATCAGTTATAATACAAACGAAGTGAAGTATTTTAAGTTACTTGATAGCCAATCGGTATAAAAGTTACCGGCATATTAAAAACCGCCAAATTTAAATGTAATTCCAGTGGATAAGCCATTCAATACATCACTTTTAACATTCATTAAACGAATATCTGAGCTATAACGATATGAAGCTCCTATTGAAACTCTCAGGAATCTTACCAGATTCATTTCCATTTCCACACCAGGCTCAATAAGAACAAATGCATCATTGTCTTCGACATAATTTTCCCAATCGTCATAGCTGTAGTAGTTATCACCCATGTAGGAAATACCTCCAACACCAACAAAAACGGGCAAAGCAATATGAATAGGAAATTTTGGAAAAATTATTGGCTCAATATAAAAACCACCATATCCACCTTCAAGGTTAACATTTTGTTTCATAACCGGATTCCATTTATAATCATTTGAAAAACCGTAACCTGCAAGTCCGATGGCAAGTCCATGGCCAATAACAAGGGCACCTTTTCCACCAATAAACATTGCATTTTCGTTATTAAGAACTGAATAGTTGAGTGTCAATCCGAGGTACAATCCATACGAATTTACATCTCCCAATAATGTTTTGATTTCATCATTATCTTTTTGTTGTACATTAATAGGCTCTTCTGTTTCCTGACTAAATAATTGAAAACTTAAAATTAATACTGCTATGATTAACAAATTTCTTTTCATGAGTCTTTATTTTTTTGTTATTATTACTTTTTTCTAATTACTACTTTCCACACTACCGCTACCGCTGATGCTCACGTTAATTGCCGGCTGACCGATATAAAATACCGATCCACTACCGGAAATTTTGACATCTAAAAAATCGCTGACTGAGACATATATATTACCACTTCCTGATATATCTGCAAAACACTTTTCACACAACATACCGAATAAACTCATTTTTCCAGATCCACTGATTTTTAATTCTGACTCTGTGGTTTCACCTACCAAATGTAACTCACCTGAACCTGAAATTTTTGCATCAATAAAATCTACAATAATGTCTCCTTCGATGTCGCCGGATCCCGATATATTCAACTCAATATTAGTTGTATTCAGATTTTTAATTTCGATAAATCCTGATCCCGAAAGTTTTACTGAATTCAAATCAGTTGTTTTGATATAAATATTTACAGGTTCAGAATTTCTGATACATCTCCTATCTCTGTACTTTAAAGTCAATTTCGAACCACTCACTGATGTCACAATGTAATTCAACAGGTTTTCTTCCGCATCTACAACAACTTCGTTCACAGAATCCTGCTGTATATATACATTAAAATCATCTTCAGAGTTAATCTCATTAAAAGCTCTTAAATCACGCATTTCACTGGCTACATTTCCATTGCCATGGATACAGGTATGATATTTATCAACACATGATCCAATGCCCAGTAAAACCATTCCGGTTATTATAAAATAAATTTTTTTCATTATTTTTTCTTTTTTGTTTCTGAATTAATGACAACATTTTTTTCTTACAGTTGCATTCAAAACAATTTTATTGAAAATTATTTATGAATAATATCCAATTTACAGTTTATTGCATTGATATTAAGCTTGGATGGATCTGATTTCGGATTTCCGAAAGTACCAGTTGTAATAAACCCTTTTATATCATTTGGGTTTATTTTCTGATCTAATTTTGCTATTGATTGTGGATATGTGAAATTCACATTTTTATGAACCATAGCGAACATATATGAGCTTCCGTTCTCAAAAATCATCATTACATCGGTATAATTAGGGTCGATCTTGATAAATGAAAATGTTTTAGGAATAAAATCAATTATCAGAGTTCCGTATTTTAAAGACACGTTGCTTTCATTGATTAATTTGAAAATCCAGAAATCAGAAAAACTACACATTCCATAAAAATTTTCAACCATATCAATGTGATATTTATCTCTTCTTGAATTTACTTTTAAAATTTTAACCTGATCAATATTGATATCTGAAGATTTACTGTCAATATTCAGTTGATTGGCTTTTTTAATTTGAAAATCCGAATAGAAAACATCCAATTTTGAATTATCCAGTTCGTTCACCATTGCATCACCAAATTTTAGTTCAATTTTTGAATTACCATTGAGATCATTGGCTTTCAATTTTCCATGAGAAAGCTTTAAATTAAAGTTAGCATTATGATTATCAATATACACATCACCATATTTATTTGACACGATAAGATTAATATAATCCGGTATATAAACTGTGTAATTTATATCTATCATTGCTTTGGTGGAGCTTGTCGGGTCAGCCATATCAATAATTTCACTTACAACATCCTTATGTGTTCCCCCGATAAGTGTAATTGCAGTAATATAATATTCGGTTGCAACAAAATCAAAATCAATACTTTCTTTTAATTTAGCCAGTCTTGTGGGATAGCTGGATTTTATTGTCATATCCACTTCAAATTTAACCGAATCGCTCTTCCAGTGAATAAAATGAATTTTTCCGTATTTATTGCTGATATCAACAGTAGTAGAGGGTGTTAGTTTAAATGACCTTACCAAAGTCATGGATTCAGAATAATATTGTGCATTTAGGTTTGCGCTAAAAAATGCGACTATTACCAATATACTGATATTTTTATAAATTGTATTCATGATTGTTGTTATTTTCCTGATTTTTAATCTCTTTTAATTTGTAAAGTATTTCTTCAAGGATCTGAAGTTTAGTCCTGTAATTCTGAATCATTGCGTCAAGAACTTCTTCATTATCTACATCTTCGCATAAGTCGTTTTTCAATTCAAGATATATATTGTCCAGTTCATTAAAATCATCCTCAACTACTTTTCTGATTTCAGGATCACTCATTTCAAAATCGTTCAATTCGTTTAATTTAACATTCACCTGATTTATATAATAGGATTCTGTTTCGGCTACTTCGTCGGGAATATTACAATTTCCAATCGCGTATATTTCCACTGTACCAGAATTATTGTTGTTTTTTCCTGAAATAAAATCATGTACGAAGTATGACAGTACGAATATTGTAATAACTGCCGCAGCACGCCAGATAATTTTAGCAGTAGTAATTCTTCTGTGCATTTTATGTCCTTCATTCAACTGAATTTTATCCCAGATATGATATTCGGGTTCGTAGGCATCAAAATCCTCACGGTTTTGATTTATAAAATCTTCTAAACGATCGCTCATGATAACTGTGTTTTTAATATTTCTTTTATTTTATTTTTGGCTCTAAGATATTGTGATTTTGATGTTGATTCGGATATGTTTAAAATTTCTGATATTTCAGTATGGTCATATCCTTCAAGCATATAAAGAGAAAAAATAACTCTGTAACCGTCAGGCAGCATTTCAACAGCTTTCATAACTTTTTGAACTTCATATTTTATTTTACTGTCATCAACCGGTTCATTATCATCTATTTTGTCATACTTCTCCATGTCTTCGGCTAAAACCAGAGCAGTCTTTTTTCTTTTTATTTCGTTTATACAATGATTAACGATTATGCGCTTTAACCATGCACCAAAACTTGATTCGTAACGAAAAGAGCCTAAATTTAAAAACGCTTCACTAAAGGATTCCTGTAACATATCTTCAGCTTCCTCTTTACAGTTCAGCATTCTGCAGCAAATGCTGAACATTGCTTTTGAGTATAGCTTGTACAATTTATACTGAGCAGATGAACTACCGTTTTTTCCTGCTTCGATCAGATCTTTATGTATTTCAGGATATCCTTGCTGCAATTTCAAACTTGTTTTCGTTAATCAATGACAAAATGTTTTTTCAATAGTTGCATAAAGTTCGGGAAAATATCTGTTTTTTTTATAAATAATTGTATGCCTATAGCATAATTGGACAACATAAGTATTAGCAGCATTTAAATTATTAAAAAAGCCTCACCAATCACGGCGAGGCTTTTCAAAAATATTTTAAAAAGTGTTAAATGTTTACCTGCAATGCAAGTTCACCGTCTTTAAAACCATCGACACTGAATTTTCCTGTTACTTTGTATATATTATCATCCATCATACCTTTTTTCACAAAAGTGAAAGCTTCAACAGTACATTTAAATGATTTTTCAGGAACAAAATCCTCAGCATTCCAAATTATAGACTTCTCTGATTCGAAAACCATAACATCTATAACTTTTCCAACCATACCTTCAACTTCAAAATTATAGGCATCTTCAAGTTTAAATTGAGCTACCATTGTTGGTTTGCCTGCAAAAGTGTTTAAATAAACACCATTCGTAAAAGTGTAAGAAACATCTCCTGCAGATAGATTTACTTTGTTACCATCTTTATCGGTATATTTGACATAATAACCACCGGTACCGCCACCACATGAATGCAATAGGGAAATAACAATAATAATTGATAAAAGCTGTATTACTCGTCTCATAGTTAAAATTTTAAAAAGTTATTTAATAGAAATGTATTTTCTGCAAGATAGACAATTTTTATTTAAATGTAATACATTATTTCATTTTACTGTTTCTTCTATTTTTCAGATTTTGCATAATCTTAAATCGCCACAGCAATTCTATCAGCGCAGTTTATTCCATCAATAGCAGAAGAAACAATGCCTCCTGCATATCCTGCACCTTCACCGCACGGATATAATCCTGCAATACAAGGATGTTGCATACTCAATTTATCTCTTACAATCCTGACAGGTGATGATGTTCTTGATTCAACACCGTATATTACAGCTTCACTTGTTAAAAAACCTTTCATCATTTTATCAAACTTTATAAATCCATCTTTTAACCTTGAATAAAAAAAATCAGGAAGCCACTCATGCAAAGGAGAAGAAACAACTCCGGGGAAATATGAAGTTGAAGGAAGATTCTGAGAAAATCTTTTGTTTACAAAATCCGATAATCTTTGAACGGGAGCCTTTTGCCCTGAAAGAGAGTTTGCAAATGCAGATTTTTCAAGGAGATTCTGAAATTTCAATCCTGCCAACGAACCGTATTTTTCCTTATAAGGAATATCCTCAAGTCGTATTTCGACAACAATTCCACTATTTGCAAATGCTGAATTTCTGGATGATGGAGACATTCCGTTTACAACAATTTCATTATCTGAGGTAGCAGAAGGGACTACAAAACCTCCCGGACACATACAAAAAGAGTAAACTCCTCTGTTTGCAGATTGTGCTACAAGAGAATAAGATGCTACAGGCAAATATTTTCCCCGTTCCTTTCCATGATACTGAATTTTATCAATCATTATTTGAGGATGTTCTACCCTAACTCCCATAGCAAAAGCTTTGGGTTCGACCTGAATGTTTTTGCTTACCAGCAAATTATAAATATCATCTGCAGAATGACCGGTTGCAAGGATCACAGATTCTCCTTCAAATTTATTTCCGTTAACTGTAATAACACCATAGATTTTTTTGCCTTTAATAATGAAATCGTTTACTCTCTCATTAAAAAACATCTCTCCACCAAAATGCAAAATAGTATTCCTGATATTTTTTATTAGTCCAGGCAATTTATCTGTTCCTATATGTGGATGAGAATCAATTAAAATATCTATATCAGCGCCATGATAGCACAATAGATTTAAAACAATATTCACATCACCTTTTTTTGTTGAGCGTGTGAACAGTTTACCATCGGAAAATGTACCCGCACCTCCTTCTCCAAAACAATAATTTGAATCAGGATTTATAATATGCAATCGTGAGATGTCGGCCACATCTTTTTTCCTTTCAGAAACTTCACTGCCTCTTTCAATAATTACAGGTTTAATGCCCTTTTGGATCAGTCTCATTGCAGCAAATAATCCTGCAGGACCTGAACCAACTATAATTACCGGTTTACAGTTTTTTACATTTTTGAAATCAAATTTTACTTCTTCTTTTATAAGACTTTGTGCATCTGTAAAAATTTTTATACGGAGGTTGTATTTAATATCTTTCTTTCTGGCGTCAAGTGATCGTTTCAGAATTTTTATATCTGAAATTTCATTTAAATTCACACCTAATTGTCTGGCTGCAATTTTTTTTAAATAACCCTTATTCTGAATATTTTCAGGGGAAACAGACAAATTAATTTCATTATTCATTAGTATATAGTTAATTGAAAATCTGTTTTTCAATTATTTAAAATTCGTATTATTAGACTTTTGTACTTCTAATACCATGGAATCCTCTCCTGATATCCTGTTTATTCATATCCTTTTGTTTTTGTCCCTCTATTTTAATTTTCCTTAAGGATGAGGGTTTCATCTGTAAAATATTTATTTGTTCTTTTTAAATAGTCTTGTAAATGAATTAATATCACTTCCCTCGAATAAGCAGGTAATATTAATGATTTTGGAATTCATTCTTTCAATTGCCAACGAATATTGTGAACCATCAGGTGCCAGAATATTTCTCACACCCACTTCGAATTTTATTTCTAATGCAAATTTAAAATATTGCATAAAAAAATCTGTTCCAAGCCCAATACAATAATAAACATCGGCAGGTTTCAGTCTTATTTTTGGTCGTTCTTCTTCTCGTATGGTTTTTTGAGCTGCAAGATCCCATTTAAAAGCACCACCTGCAACTAAATAAGGCCGAAAATTATTAATTCTTTTTGATTTATATTCCAACAAAAGAGGTAGGTCTAAAAAAGTGGATTCAATAACCATCACTTTCTTAAAAAAAACAGAATCTTTTCTGCTGTGAGATATATATTCAAGATTTCGCTGACCAAAATTCAGTCCAGGCAACGCCCTGAAAGAAAAATATTTATGGATATTAAAATTGGATACAATATTTATATTAAACCCTGATTTGGGGACATTTTCAACGGAATAAACAGAATCCATTCCATAAAATATTCCGGAATTATGAATAGTAAAATCCATTCTGTTATAACCCAATGCCATACCAAAATGAAGTGGTTGCTGATCGTAAACAGGAAGATTTACCGGTATTGGTTTTTGGGCAAAAACACCTATACAACCAAAGAAAAGTAATATGTAAGCAATTGATTTCACAATATGATAACCGGTAAAAAAACTAATATTTTGCGAAATTAGTATATATCTTGAATAAAAAACGATTGTTCTGACCTAAAATTTTCTTTTTTGACTGATATACAGGGAAGCAATGCCTCCAGACAATCTCTTTCGAGATATGTTAATAAATCCTGCTTTTGCTAAAATTTCAATAAAATTCTCGCCTTCAGGAAAAGCCTCAACTGACTCGGTCAAATATTTATATGCTCTTATATCTTTCGATAACATTCTTCCAAGCATAGGAAGTAAATATTTGAAATATAGCGTAAAAAGTTGTTTTACCGGAAAAATCCTGGATTTGCTGAATTCAAGAATCATAAGGCATCCATTCGGTTTCAATACTCTCAATATTTCTTTAAGAGATTTGTCTATATTTTCAAAGTTACGGATTCCAAATGATATCGTTACCAGATTAAAATAATTGTCGTCGAATTGAATATCCTCAGCATTTCCGTATTTTAGCTCAATAATGTTTTGAAGGTTTCTTTTATTTATTTTTTCTGAAGCAATAATTAGCATCTGTTCAGAAATATCAATACCAAATATTTTTTCAGGTTTTCTTTTGCTGAGTTCAATTGCCAGATCTCCTGTACCTGTTGCAATGTCAAGGACTATATCAGTGTTACAAATATTTGATTTTTTACTAAGTTTTCGTCTCCAGCATTTATCTGTTCCCTGTGATAAAAAATGGTTTAGAAAATCATATCTGGGTGCAATATTATCAAACATTAAAGCAACCTGATCACACTTGCTTTTATCAGAATTAATATAGGGTAAAGTCAAATTTTTATTATTTTAAATACTCCTCGATAGCAGAATCGTACACTTTGATCGCGTCCTCAATAAAGCCGAATGATTCATCATCAATCCTTAGTTGCCCTTTTGTAACATGGCCTAATGTTGAAAACGGAAATTTTTTCTCAATCATAAAATCAATAAACTCAGTCTCTTTTTGTTCAGAAACAGAAACAATTACCCTTCCCTGAGATTCCCCGAATAAAAAAGCATCAGGTCGTATTTCAGCATCAGTAGTAATATCAAAACCAAGAGAATTATACATTGCTGATTCAAACAAAGCAACAAACAATCCCCCTTCTGACACATCATGAGCAGAAGCAATATATTTTTTAATAATCAATTCCTGAATAATTCTATGCATCTCATATTCAAAATCAAGATCAAAGTATGGAGCAGGTGATTTTTCAATTTTATGATGTGAAACAAGGTATTGAGAAGATGAGATATCATTGTGTGATTTACCAATGAGATAAATCATATGTCCTTTATTTTTAAATGATAGTGACATTATATTTTTCTTATTCTCAATAATTCCCAACATTCCGATAGTAGGCGTTGGAAAAACCGGTTCGGTTTTATTATCTACAACCATCTGGTTATAAAAGCTCACATTTCCTCCTGTCACAGGAGTCTCAAATTTTTGACAAGCAGTTCCCATGCCTTTTATTGCTCCTACAAACTGCCAATATACTTCAGGATTAAAAGGATTTCCAAAATTCAGACAATTAGTGATCGCGCTTGGAACTCCACCTGAGCAAACAATATTCCTTGCAGCCTCAGCAACTGCAATTGCAGTACCTTTTTCAGGATCAGCATAAACATATCGTGAATTGCAATCAACAGTCAAAGCCAGTGCTCTGCCAGAGTCTTTAATATTATAAATTCCTGCATCAGATGGAAAATTGGTGGTCATATTTCCTGTTCCCACCATAGTGTCATATTGTTCAATTATCCACTTTTTTGAAGCAATATTGGGATTTTTTAACAACATATAAGCAACATCCCTTAGATTATCAGGTTCAGGAACATTGTCAATGTTAAATTTTTGAAATTCTTTAAAGTAAGCAGGTTCTTTTGATTCTCTGTCATACTGAGGTGCACCGCCACCCAAAACCAGGTTTGAAGCAGGCACATCAGCCACAAGTTCATTATGGAAATAGAAATATAATCTGTCATTTTGAATAACCTCGCCAATAATGGCACAATTGATATCCCATTTTTCAAAAATGTTTTCAACAATTTTTTCTTTACCTTTTTTTACAACAACCAGCATTCTTTCCTGAGATTCAGATAGAAGAATTTCCCAAGGTTCAATATTCTGCTGACGCAAAGGGACTTTGTCTAGATGTATATTCATGCCATGAGCACCTTTTGCAGACATTTCAGATGTCGAGCATATAATTCCTGCAGCACCCATATCCTGCATACCTACAATAGCACCTGATTTATTTAATTCCATTGTTGCTTCAAGTAAAAGTTTTTCCTGAAATGGATCTCCTACCTGTACGGAAGGAATATCATCAGATGAATCTTCTCTAAGATCAGCTGAAGCAAATGTGGCTCCATGAATTCCGTCTTTACCGGTTGAAGAGCCAACAATATAAACGGGATTTCCAACTCCATAGGCAACTGCGGAAATCATTTCTTCTTTACGCATTAATCCAACTGACATTGCATTAATCAGAGGATTCTGATTGTATGATTTGTCAAAATATACTTCACCGCCACATACAGGGATTCCAAAAGCATTTCCATAGTCGCCTATCCCTTTAACAACGCCTTTTAATAACCATTTTGTCCTGTCAAGATCAATTTCGCCGAATCTTAAAGAATTTAATTGAGCAATTGGCCTTGCGCCCATAGTAAATATGTCACGGTTAATTCCACCAACTCCGGTAGCAGCGCCCTGATATGGCTCTATTGCTGAAGGATGATTATGTGATTCTATTTTAAAAGCACAGGCATAACCATCACCAACATCAACCAATCCGGCGTTTTCTTCACCTGCTTCAGCCAACAGATGTTTTCCTTTTCGTGGCAAGGTTTTTAACCATTTTATCGAATTCTTGTATGAGGCATGTTCTGACCACATTACAGAAAATATGCTTAATTCGGTAAAATTCGGAGTACGACCAAGAATTTTCTTAATCATTTCAAACTCTTCAGGTATTAAACCTAATTCTTTGGCCTTTTCAACTGTAACTTCAATTTTTGACATAATATATGTTTTTTCAAAGAAACAAAAGTAAAAATAATATCAGAATGTTTTTTCCTTTATCCCGATTCTTATAATAAATAATATTAACATCTGTTAATATATCTAACTGTATTAGATATATATTAAAATCAATTTATTTACTCATCCAAATACTATTGATACAAAGGAAGCCAACCTATTGTCTCTATTATCCTTTGTATTATGCGAATAAGAAAAATCAGTCTTCGAAATGATAAATTATGCAAAAGATCATTATAAATAATGCCAACATTTTAAAATTCCACATAAATTCATGAAGCTAATCTATCTGAACCATTTGTCTTCAGCAATAGTATATTGGTAGTTTTCCAGATAATTAAAAGCATCATGCACATCGGTGGCAATATAATACAATGATCTGTATTTATGTTTTGAAAACATCTGTTCAAACATGGTATCAAAATGGTGAATCAAATTGTCATAAAAATGATCATAATTAATAATTACAATGGGTTTTGTGTGATATCTGAGCTGCTTTAGGGTAATTACTTCTAAAAGCTCTTCAAGAGTTCCAAAACCTCCTGGCAAAGCGATAAAGATATCAGCTCTATCCCTCATGATTTTTTTTCGTTCATGCATAGTATCAGTAACGATAATCTCATCATCTGTTTCTGAAGTTATTCCTTGTCTATTTAAAGCTTGAGGAATTACACCTGTTACTTTGCAATTATTTTCTTTGGCTGTTCTGGAAAGAACTCCCATTAAACCTATTTTTCCTGCACCGTGAATAAGATGTAAATTATGCTTTCCAATCTCATTCCCTATATCTTCAGCAAGCTTCAAATATTTCCTGTCTAATGCATCACTTGATGAACAAAAAACACAAACAGATTTAAAATTAAATGCCATTTTATTTAAATGTGAAGTTACTGTCTTTAAATATTCCTTTTGACTGCTTTCCATCGGAATCAATGTATATTCCGGTACCATTTAAGGAATCATTTTTCCATTTACCTGTAAATTGTTCACCTTTTTCATTATAGAATGTGCCCTTGCCTTTTCTCAATCCATTTGAAAAAGAACCGGTATATTTTGATTTATTTGCATATTTTATTTCACCTTTTCCTGAAAAAACTCCTTCTTTCCATTCACCTTCATAAATATTTCCATCTGAATAAATGTAAAGCCCTTCTCCGCTTCTCAGATTTTTTTTAAATTCACCAATATACCTATCACCATTTTCAAAGACATATTCTCCTTTCCCATGACGTGTGCCTTTTAAAAATTCTCCATCATATTTATCTTTATTCGGATATAAATAAATGCCTCTTCCGTTCATACAATTCCCTGAAATACACTGACTATAAGAAGAAAAGTGGAAAGATATTAAAAAACTGAAATATAGTAAAATACGGATCATATCATACGAATTTTCATTACTACTATGCACAAAAATACAACTTTTTTCTGAAAAATGGAAGGCAGTTCATGGGTTCTCCCACCACCGCTGTGCTAGTGAGATAAATTTAACTGTTTAACCCTTAGCTTTTCCGTGCGTATGGACTCCTTTTAGGTCGTATGTTTGCAAAATAAAATAAGTTTTTGGGTTAGGGTAAAAAAAAAATGTTTTCCTGTTCTCAACGGCTGCGGGTTGGTATCGTGCACACTTTCCAGAGGTTTTCATAAATATTCCAAATGCATCATATCATGTTACAATCTATCTTAAAAAACCTGTGGGCATGAAACCAGACCCGCTGTTATAGGCTGGCGATTCATTCATGTTTGTATTCCTCAAGTAGTTACATTAAAGTGTTATTTTTCAGCCAGTAAAAAAATCAGTTTGGTATCATTTTATCCTCATACTATTCGTCAGATTTTGGCTATGTGTACATGCAATTGTCACATCTATATTTTCCTTATTCTTATTTTTCTCTTGGTGACTGTAATATAAAAATGCTCAGATCTATCATGGAATTCTTTCAATACGTTAAGAATATTTTTCTCAATTTGTTCATAGTCGGATTTATCATATCTAATAAAAATTATAGATAAACCTCTTATATCGTAAGAAAATACTAATTCACCAAAATCCTTGTCCTCTGTTAATAACAGTCCTTCTTTTGACTTTGCAATATTAATAACTTCAGCATCGCTAATTCCTGATTGATAGTCCATTATTGACAAAACCTCATAGTTTTCTTCTATAAGTCGATCAACAAGGATCTTGTCTACGTTCTCGTCAGCTATTATCATGCTATTTCTAATGTTTCTTCATTAGCAATCATATCAGCTGCATATGCAAATGCTGCTAATATTTGCTCTTCTGTCAGGTGAGGATAACTCTTGACTATGTCGATAACTTTATATCCACCAGCCAATTTCCTCATAATTAGTTCAACTGTTATTCTTGTACCTTTGATGATAGGTTTTCCTAACATGATGTCTGGATTCCGTTCAATGTATTGCTTATAGTCCATAATTATTTTTTTTGTAAAAATATGAATATTTCTCCATACTATACTCGCTTTTCTTTAAAATGAAAATTCAATACCGAATAATATTTTCACCAAACCGCTTATTCAATGATCTATCTTCAGTCATTTTGATTTTCATCTTATTTCCTAAAGAACGCTTTTTTTATCTACTGGCTTTCTAATTCGCTTGCCTATAACAGACGGGTAAACCCTTCTGTATGTTGCTTTATTCTATAATCACTCTCTTTGTTTCAACAATTCCTTCTCCATAAACTCTCACAAGATACAAACCTTTTGGTAAAGAAGAAACATCTATTGTTTTTTCGGGTTCATAAATGTTTATTATTGATTTTACTATTCTTCCTTGAAAATCTATTATTTCAATCTTTTGTATGTTTTGTCTGCTTTGTATTGTAACATTTTCTGTTGCAGGATTGGGGTAAATAATTATTTCTATTTTATTATTATCAGCAAACTCTAAAATATTAGAATAATCACATATACAACCAACTGTATCGCATCCACAACTATCAACCTTTACAAGCCACATTTGTTGGGGACTGAAAGCTACACCAGCCATTATAAAACCTTTATCATTAGTTTGTTTCAGGGTAAAAAGATATTCATCATCACCAGTAAATGGAATATAATATTTCTTCCATATACTGTCGCCATCTGCTGTTAACCGGAATAAACCTGCCCTGTAATCATTATTCAAATAGTCTCCAACAGTTAGAAGTAAATCTCCATTATCTGCTTCTATTATACTTCCTATTCCACAATATTCGGCTAAAATACCATACTGTTTGTTCCATAACAGATTATAATTACTGTCTAATTTTATTATATTGTACTTTGAGTGATAAATGGGATCCATAATCTCAATAAGGGCGTAGTGCGTGGCAAAAACATAACCATTGTCATTTGTTTTTTGTATATTAAAAATACCTCCATCGGGATATGTTGGATGTCCGTATTGCTCTGTCCATTCTTCATTTCCAAGACTATCAGTTTTAATCAAATAACTATCCCCCCCCGTAACCCAAAGATAATCCGCCAATTAAATACCCTCTGTCGGGGGTTCTTACAAGACACAAACCCAGATCATAAGCCCCTGTACCATATTTTTTATACCACTCCATATTTCCCAGACTGTCTGTTTTTACAAGCAGCACATCTCCGTCAGGGTCATCTTCATCATTACTGCCTACAAGTGCATAACCTCCATCATCCGTTTGTATATGATTGTAAAATACCGTAAAATCAGGATTATTGAAATAGAGCTTTGTCCATAAAGTATCGAAATTTTGATCGAATTTGGTGAGCATGCAAGCAATATTTCCTTGACCAACTTTATTCCCTGCTAATGAAAAACCTCCATCTGCATTCTTAAATAATGAATTCCTTTCACCAAAATAGTAATCATAAATTGTATCTCCATATGTTTTCATCCATATTTCATCACCTACGCTATCCAAATAATATATAATTATTTTTATTTTTTGTCCGGGTTCAGCCACATCAATTCCTCCTCCTACCATAACATATCCATCTTGGTATTCAAAAATATTATCGGCTTCTTGATAGGTAAAAGGAAAGTATGTATTATTAAACCTTATTGTTTGAGAAATGCAAACCTTAGCAAAAAACAGCAAAATCAATATGTATATATAATATTTCATTTTAACAAAAGATAATCTTATAATTAACTATTTAATAATACTAATTTGTTTTGAATAATTTCCCAGCTTAATTATATAATTACCTGAAGTGATCTTTGAAATATCAATTTGTTCAACTCCGTAATTATTTCGTATGCTTTGAGTTAAAACCGTTTTCCCATCAAGGCTAAGTATTTCTACTTTATTGATCGCATTATCGTTTAATATTATAACATTCTACCCATAACTCATTACTTGCCGGATTGGGATAAATATTAAAAATATCATTTTCTCCTGCTATTTGGTTTTGCTTAATTGGATTATTGATTTTCATAGCTTTTGCTGTCATTGTGTATTAAGTATAAAAAATATTGATAAAGTTATCATTTTCTTTTTAACAAATATTATTAATCAAAGATTAATTCACAATGCATTTGTATTTGTTTAATTTGAGAGCATCTCTAAAAACCTGTTTATTAGTGATTTCCAAAAATAATTGTAACTGTCAATACCTTATTGCACCGTAAAGTTCAGAAACTTGAATTTATTGCATCAACAGGATTAAGGCGTGCAGCCGACCGGGCAGGTTTCCATCCGGAAATTATTCCTATAGTTACAGAAATATATAATCCTGTTAATACATTTCCCGTACTCATTGCAAAATTCATCTCAGTTATATCATTTGCAATTTTAGTTCCTATATATATAAGAATAAGCCCTATAATTCCACCGATCATAGACAACATTACTGATTCGAATAAAAATTGAAATAATATAAAAAAGTTTTTTGCGCCAAGTGCTTTTTGAATCCCTATCTGCTTGGTTCGTTCCTTCACTGAAACAAACATAATATTTGCAATTCCAAAACCTCCTACTAATATTGAAAAACCGCCAATAATACCTCCTGCAAGATCTATCATGGTAAATACCTGCTCAAAACCCTGAGTTATCAGACTGGCTCGGTTCAATGCGAAATCATCTTCTTCCATCGGCTTTATTCTCCTTATCCCTCTCATTATACCTTTAAGCTCATCAATCAATTCCTCTATTTCAACACCATTCTTTCCTTTAACCATAATCATCGGATTCAGATGCTCGTTTCTAAGATCAACAATATTCCTGACATAATTAACCGGAACAAGTACAGAGTTATCGAAACTACTATTGAACATATCAGTACCTTCTTTTTTAAAAATACCGATAATCATAATTTTATTACCATCAATTTTAATATATTTACCAAGAGGGTTTTCTTTTAAAAATAAGCCTTCTGCAAGCTCGGCACCAATAACTGCTCTGGCATTTCCACTATGACTTTCAAATGGGGAAAAATATCTCCCCTTTTCAATATCAAAAGATCTGATGTTCTGAAATTCATAATCGGCTCCCCATATTACAATATTCTCAGCAGAATTTTTTTCATGCTGTACTGTTTGCATCGTAGTAATCGTAAAAGCAACAGCCTCTGCTTTAACTGAACGTTTCCTGATTTCTTCCTGTTCATTAATAATTGGGACAGGACGTTTCAGATATTTCCACCAGGCATAATCAGGTCCAAATTCCCATGGCCACTTTTGTATATAAACAACATTATCGCCAAGTGAAGCAATAGAACTTCGAATGCTTCGCTCCATTGTATCAATGACAGTAAAAACCGAAATGATAGCAAAAATCCCTATAGTAATTCCCAATAAAGATAAAAAAGTTCTCAGTTTATTAATCACCAACGATTTATAAGCGAATATCAGACTTTCCTTTATCAGTCTTAAAAATTTCATTTGTCATTTTATTGAATTACAAAGTTACATAATGTCTTTTGTTTGTTTATTAAAAAAACATATTAATGT
>JBDRPR010000579.1:0-6760 GCA_043826845.1 Bacteroidota bacterium | reverse complement strand
TTGAATACTCTGACCAACGTGCCATTAACAATCTTCAACTCAACGACTGGGCAAAATATGTTTTTGGAGAAATAAACACTCCAGTTGTGTTTGAGCCTTATGTAAAATCAGAATTGAAACTGGAATTAAAATATCGTTTTAACCAGAAATACCTGATAAAAGGTAATAAGAAATATATTATAGGAACTGATTTTCCAGAACTCAGATTTATATACAGGAAAGGTATTCCGGGGATGTTTGGCAGTGAAGTAAATTTCGACTATTTTGAAATAGGGATGAAGGATGAAATGCAACTTGCACGCTATGGTTCTTCATCATATCAGGTTCTCTTAGGCACATTCACAAACAAAGCCAATCTGAGAGTTTTAGAACATAAATATTTCAGGGGTTCCGACCGTATTTTCTTTTCAGATCCTGTCCGTTCATTTCAATTACTGGGACCCAGCCTGAACACAAGAAATGAGTTTTTCCAGTTTAATTATATCCATCATTTCGAAGGCTTTATTTTAAATAAAATTCCGCTTTTAAACAAATTGGGACTTTCTTTAGCAGGAGGAACAGGAGTATTAGTACTTGGTGATCAGGATTTTGCACATATCGAAATGTATGGTGGATTGGAAAAAATATTTCGCATAAAAAAACAATTATTCAGAATCAGCGTTTTCGCTGTCACCTCTGACAATAACCTTGAAAAAGCAGATTTTACTTTCAAATTCGGATTGAATTTCTATAATACTTATACAAATAAGTGGGAGTATTAATTCAATCTTTATTAACAATCACTAATGTCCGATAAAAATAATAATTTCAGGGCTGAAGCCCCATTTGGACACATAATCCATAACCCCCGCCTTAAGGCGGGGGTTACTAAATCTGAATTAGAAAAGGGCTTTAGCCCTGAATTGAATAAAATTATTAAAACATATATTTTAAACCACTTAAAAATTCAATAATATAAGAAAAATGCATTTATCAAAATTTATTCGGACAACAGTGATTAACAATATACACTTCTGATATTTTTTTTATTATTTTTGTTGTGTTTAATATATGAAAATCTTCGTTTTGAAAAAACTTATATTCATTTTCCTTATTTTCCCAACCATAATTTATGGTCAGTTTGAGTTTTTTAAAATGAGATTTGACAGCTTATGGGCACAATCCGATACCAATACTTTCCGGCAGACCCTTGAAAAATACAATCTGTCATTTCATAAGCCTGACAGTTTTGTGATAGAGCCTGTACATAAAAATTATGATGTTTTCTATCATTATGCAATAAAACATGTTACAAAGAAAGTTGAAATTCGTTATGTAATTAGATATCTTGATAATATGAGTTTTGATACAAATTCTTTGGATGCAGATAAATTTTCATTCTCTATATTTTCTTTATTGACTATGAATGCAGCAGGAAGTAACTTTTCAAATATGCCGGTTATAAATATCCTTGATAAAACTGATTATCCAAAAAACCTGCCTGTTGTCTGGGCAGCTTATTCAGATTTTAACCCCAGCTCTGATTTCGGTAAGGATTATTTGTTTTGCAGGACATATGGTTTCAGGTTAAAAAACGACATTATGATTTATTATATCCTGCTTTTTGAAAATTATTTTAAAGATAGCTACCTCGAAAAATCAGCACTTGAATCAATCAACACTAAATAAATACCATTTAGGATGTTTTGTTGTTAATAAAACGCTGATCAAAATGTAATGGCAATAATTCACGGCAATCATTAATTACCTGAATTTTCTTTTTACCGATTAAAATGACTTTTATAGAATTATTAAAACGGAGGGCCGTCTCAAGTAAAGCCTGACGACAAGAACCACAAGGCGGGACAGGATTCTCAAGCATTAATTTATTTCTAAAAGCAGAAATTGCTATTGCAACAACTTTCCTGTCGGGATAGTTTGCGTTGGCATAAAATAATGCAACACGCTCGGCACACAAACCGCTTGGATAAGCAGCATTCTCCTGATTATTCCCTTTAATAATTGTTCCATTATCAAGTAAAACAGCTGCACCAACATAAAAATCAGAATATATTGCATATGCATTGCCGGCAATTTGAATCGCTGAATCAACAAGCTCTTTTTCTTTCGGTAAAAGATTTTTTGTATCAGTAAATTCAAAAACTGTTGTATGGATTTCCTTTTTACTCATATCTAAGCATTTCTAAACGCAAAAGTAATAAAACTTCACAAATACATAAGATATCTGTTAAAATATCAATATTTCTACAATTTATCTATTATAAAGTCAGGTTTTTACTCTATGCCAAACAGATGTTCTGCCAAAAAGGGTTATTCCAATAAATCCCCTTAATTCAAGTATATTATCACTTTGCATTTTAATATTTCCCATGTATGTATTTCCTGATTCCGGATCATAAACCTTTCCGTTTACCCATTGTCCTCTTTTAAATTCAAAATCTCCCATAAAAATCATATTCAGAACATGCCTACTCCTTAACTTTTTGTTAGGGTTATAAATATCCAAAATATTTTCTCCTTTAATATTTTCAATATCCTTCAACCAAATAATTTTTGCGTAATATTTGTCTTCTATTTTAAATATTTCAACTATACTCCTGTTTTGTTGCGGGATCCATTTGCCTATAATATCATCAGCATTAAAATCTTGCGAAAAACTAGCTGTTATTGAAGAAAATATAATAAAAATTAAAAGAAAACAGGATTTTTTTATTATAAATTTAAAAACCATAATCTTTAAACATCGGAGAAAATTCATCGGTTGCAAAGTTCAGATTTATTTTCATATTATAAAACTCATATAATTCAAAAATTCCGTTTTCATCATAAATTTCCAGTTTCATGGGTACATATTTCTCCTTATCAACCCATAAAATCATTTTTTTCGTATGACAATTTGGGATAATTATTTCCTGTCCAGTTTTAATGTCATTGTAATCTTTTACGACAGGATTCAATTCCAGTATTTTATAACTGTTTAAATAATATTTTTCTGCAATTTTATCAATTGTTTCTCCTACCTCAACTATATGCTTAATGAGTTTGTAATCAGGACTTACTAATTCTAATTTGTAAAAATCTTTGTTATTCCATGCTGCTTCTCCCTTATATTCTATTATTTTTTCAAGATTATTCAAATATTTTTTTGCAGACTGCTCCATTACTTTTACAAAATAGGCAAATCCCGGATTAAATAATGTCTGGTGTTGCTTATCTCTCAGTTGATTATTTAAAGGGTCAAGATTCATATTCACCCAGGGAAACTGATTTGGTTTAACAAGAGCTTTATTTTGATTTTTACCCTGAGAATACAATATTTCTATTCCTTTTTGAGGATAATCCTGTCTGTAATAAATCTGAAAAGGTGAATGTCTTACTTTTATAAAGGCTTTTTGTAGATGAAGTTTTCCATCGAACCGCTCTTTTACTGTTGCATTGAAAGATAATGCATTTACTTTCTTAGAAGATTCAATCATTTTATTAAAAATCTCGACACCCTCCTGAGCATTGCACATTGCAAACAAAGCCAAATTTAAAAGAAATAAAAAGTTAATTTTTGTCATTTTTATCTTTGTTTAAAACCAAATATAATACAGGTACTACAATCAGGGTAAGCATCGTTGAAACTATCAAACCGCCAATAAGTGTCAGACCTAAAGGTGCCCACATTTCACTACCTGAAATTGTAAGTGGTAACAGACCTACAACTGTAGTCAAAGACGTTAAAATAATCGGAGTGAACCTGATCTCTCCAGCTCTCTTAATAGCATCAGACAAACCTATGCCCTCCTTTCTCAGCACGTTTATATAATCTACTAAAATTATTGAATTATTAACAACAATACCGATCAAACTAACAAGACCTACAAAAGCAGTGAAAGAGAATGTGTAGCCTGTAATAAAAAGAGCTAAAACAGATCCTATTATTGCTAAAGGTATAGCAGCAAAAATTATCAAAGGTTGTTTAAATGACCTGAACTGCAAGACAAGTACGGCAAAAATTGCTATTATTGCTATGATCATTGCCTTTTCCATCCCTCCAAAAGTTTCATCCCTGGCTTCAAGTTCACCTCGTATCGTATATCCATAACCCTGCATAAAAGGATAATTTTTCAGTTCCTCGATAACAGGTTTCATAACTTCATCCAGATTATAGCCTTTTTCTAAATCCGCAGATATTACACCAGTTCTCTGCAAATTGTACCTTGTTATCTGACTTGGAGCTTGTTTGAATTTTATACTTGTCAGTTGACTTAAGGGAATATTCTTCCCAGATAAGGATCTGACATATATTTTATCGAAATCTGATGCTGAAATTTTTTCCAGAAAAGGCATGCGTAAAACAATGTTAAACTCTTTGCCTTCACTATTTCTGAATTTTGAAACAGTAGTTCCGTTTATCGCAGTTCGAATTGTTTTATCTATCTCATGAATCGGGACGCCAAATATGCCGGCTTTATCTCTGTTAATATCGACAAAAATATCAGACCTTTTCTTACTCAATTGATTATCTACATTTAAAACTCCAGGTTGCTGTCCCAGATATTTTTCAAATTCTTTCGTTATTTTTTCAAGAACATTTAAGTTTTCTCCATTGATATATAACACAATAGGTGCATCAATAGGAATTCCCTGTTCAAAAACCTTCAGACTTATTTTCCCACCACTATAGTCTGAAAAGTATTTACGCAGAAAGATTATAAGCTTATTAAATTCTCTCGGATTATATTCTTTCAATTCTACATATATATCTGCATAATTTTTTGAATAATTCTTCGGTATTACATTATAATATATTCTAGGATTTCCATGCCCGATATTTGCAGCGTAATGTTTTATTTCAGGAATGGTATTCAAAACTGATTCTATATAATCCGCAGCCTTTTTTGTCCGATCAATATTTGTTCCTTCTGGCAATTCTGCTCTTATCATAAACTGAGGAGTTTCAGATGATGGGAAAAAACTAATTCCCACTGATGTGATAAATAACAAAACTGATAGAGAAAGAACAATAAATGAAATAATAATAATATAGTACTTTTTTCTCAGCGAAAAATTCAAAATTCTGCGATATGGACCCTCAATAAATCCAATTAGAAATTTTTCAAAAAAAGTTTTTCGTATTTTTCTGTCTTTCTGTCTTTTAAAAATCCTGCCGGCAATCATTGGAGTCAAAGTCAATGCCACAAAAAGTGATACAGTTAATGTAGCAATTACAGTCAACGGTAATCCTTTTATAAAATCACCTGCTTTATCAGGCATCATTGCTATCGGGATAAATGCAAGCAGAGTTGTAACAGTTGAGCTTATTATAGGCCATCCTATTTGTGAAGCAGCATTAACAGCAGATTTTCCGGGGTCTCCTCCTTTCGCTATAAATCGGTTAATATTTTCTACAATTACTATTGAATTATCAACCAACATGCCTAAAGCTACTACTAAAGCTGCAATTGTAATTTGCTGTAATCCGATACCAAAAGAATCTACAATTCCTAAACCGATTATAATGGATAATGGAATAGAAATTACAACCAAAAAGGATGATCTGTATCCCATCGATAAAAATATTATTATACCCACCAAAAGAATTCCCTGCAGGAGATTTGATAAAAATCCTGAAATTCGGTTATCAACTATTACTGACTGATCAAAAACTGTTTCTAATTTTATATCATCTCCAAGCTGTTTTCGAAAATTTTCAAGTTTGGGGTTTATTTTTTTTACAATTTCAAAAATATTTAAATCCTCTTTCTGCTTAACTACAATAAAAACAGCTTTTTTACCATTAAAATCAGCAATATACTTTTCATCTTCATAACCGAAATTTATTTTTGCAATTTCTCTTAAATAAATAATTCTTCCATTATATGAGTTCACAACGGTATTTCCCAAATCATTGAGATTTTGAAATGATCCACTGGTTTTAATGTTGAAGTTTTTATTATTTAAATCCAGCGAACCTCCTGGAATATTTACATTATTACTTATAATTGCATTAGCCACCTGTTCCAGAGAAATATTCATCAAAGCCATTTTTTCCAGATCAACAGAAACTCTAACCTCTCGTTCAGGGCATGCGACTATTTCAACTTTTTTTACACCTTCAGTTTTCTCAATTTCTTTTTTAAGTTTTTCTGCATTTTTCTTTATTTTACAATAATCCATTTTATCAGATACAAGTGCCAGTTGCAGCATAGCTACATCCGAACTACTAAACTTCCAGTAATCGATAAGAAAAATATCCTGAGGTAATTGATTACGAATGCTATTTACTTGTTGAATAACTTCGTTATACTTTTCTTTAGCATCTGTATTATATGAAAACTCTACCGATATAGAAGCTATGCCATCCAGCAGTTTGGTATTAATTTTAATGATGTCATCCAATTCGTTGATTGCCTCTTCAATCGGTATAGCAACCAATTCTTCCATATCTGAGGGATTTGCACCAGGATAAACAACGATTACAGAAGCTCCCGGAATAAATACAGTAGGATTTTCTGTTCTCGGCATGCTGATAAATGAACTGATTCCAAAAATAGTCAGCAGTACAAATACAATGATTGTAAACTGGTAATTATCAACAGCAATTTTCGAAAGCTTCATGTTTTAATTTTCTTTTTTTATCTGGATTTTTGAATCTTCCTCAACATAGCTTGAGCCTTCTGTAACAATAAAAGCACCTGGTTTGACACCGTTATTGATAATAACACAATCATCATATATTCCTGATATACTTATCTTTCTTTTTACAGGCTTT
>JBDRPR010000578.1:0-2097 GCA_043826845.1 Bacteroidota bacterium | reverse complement strand
TTGTCAGTACAACGGGGAATTGAGCTAATAACGCAGTCAGATAATTTTGGAGCTATCAAGCTCCCCAAAACTGGCCAAACAAAATGCTATGACCCATCTGGAATAGAAATTAACTGTATTGGTACAGGCCAAGACGGTGACATCCAGGCAGGGGTTCCATGGCCTGACCCGAGGTTTACAATTACTTATTGTGATACAACAGGTCCATGTCCTGATCAAAATTCAGATTGTGACGAAAATGCATCTTCAGATATTATCACAGATAATCTTACAGGTTTAATATGGGTAAGGGATGGGAATTTACCAAATAGCCAAATAAATTGGTATGAAGCCTTGGATTACGCTAATAATTTAATCTTATGTGGTTACTCAGATTGGCATCTGCCAAATATAAATGAGCTTGAAAGCCTTGTAAATGCAGGTGAATCAGATATAGCAACATGGCTTAATATTGAAGGATTTAATAATGTGCAGGCTGATTATTACTGGGCTTCTACTTTTAATCCAACAGGAAGTGTTGCCTGGGTTGTTAATATGCAGATCGGATATGTTGGTGCACTAGGTGATAATAATTTTCTTCGTTATGTATTACTGTCACGTGGTGAACAAATTAATAATCCTCTATATCCTTCAAACATTTGGAGAACAGGCCAACAAATAATTTATGCACCAGGCGATGATGGGGATCTACAGATTGGTATTCCTTGGCCAGATCCGAGATTTACTGACCATGGAGACTGGACAGTGACTGATAATCTCACAGGTTTAATGTGGACTAAAGATGCCTATGCGCCCGGTCCAAGTTCATGCAATCCCAATACAAACAAAACATGGCAAGAAGCACTGGATCATATTAAATGTCTTAATGAAAATAATTATCTCGGACATAATGATTGGCATCTTCCTAATCGAAAAGAGATGCGAAGCATTATAGACTATTCAAATTCTAATCCAGGTTTACCTTTTGGTCACCCATTTATAAACGTCCAACCATTTTACTATTGGACATCAACCACAGCTTTTTATTTCACACCAGCTGCTTGGTTTAGCGGAAGCGGCAATATAAGTTCAGACTGGAAATATTATGACTATTGGTATAATGCTTGGCCAGTTCGTGGCGGTCAGACTGCCCCTTTTGCTCTTACTGCCAACCAAATTGTCGCTAATGTCATGTATGGTCAAGCTACAAAATCTAGCAGGTCAATTATTCATGTTGAACCTGATACTGGTTTTTCTGAATCTGTTAATTTGTCGGTGGTGAATGTCTCAACAAGCCTCAGTTGCCCTTTTTTAGCAGATTTCCAAAATCCGACTTCGTATGAATTTGCCCCAGATGCTACCATTGATCCTTCAGAATATACACTAGACACCAATACTTTTAGGGTCAAAATACCGGCAGGCATAACCGGAGCATATGAAGACGTGTGTGAGGGAATTTATACCTTTACGTTACGAGGCACATCACCAAGCGGGGCTTTTACTGATATTGATATTCCAATGAATCTTCAAATTATCGATCCTGACTGGAGCGAGTTCTAATCGAGGCTCAAAGGATATTTCTTCATATTTCTTGCATATCATCATTCAGCATACCAAACGGTGTTTTCTGTGCATTTACATATTGCTCCGCATCATTACGTCATTATTGACAATCTTTGTTGTCGTGATATAATGAACCCAGAATCATAAAACTGCAAAGAGAGCCTCTCCAGCAATAAAAACTCATCTTTTAATCCTCAGAAATATTTGTACCTTTAAAACCGTCGTGCACCCTCACATATCTTTGATATTGAGGAATTGCATTTCAAAATAACATTTTGAACAAAAGGAGGTTAAGCCTCACAACTTACACCTCCTTTGAAAATATAGAGGTGTTAGTTGTGTAGGTAAAAGCTATGACCAGAAAGAAGGATATAATAGACAAGATACTTGACATGCTGAAAGATCAGGGAGTGCTATGGATGACAGTAGTAAGTTTTCTTGCGGCGATATATACTATCATTAAAGGCGTAATGTTTATTGAAACTCCCCATTTGTATCATTTCGGTCTCCAGGTTATAATTCTTGGAGTAATTTTTGCCTTAGTGAGTATATTTC
>JBDRPR010000577.1:0-15206 GCA_043826845.1 Bacteroidota bacterium | reverse complement strand
TGTTGTTTCAAATCTTTCAGATATTACCGTATCAACTTCAACTTTTTCTCCTGTATATTTTCTGCCTACGATAATGCCTTGGTAAACATGCAGTGTTCCGCTTATTATGCAGTCACCATTTACTTCAAGAGGAACCTGAGGGTTAGTCAGCCCAATGCCTACTTTACCCAAAGTAAATAAATTGCTGTTTTGAAAATCAATGTATCCTGCATTTGATAAAATACTGCTGGTCATTCCGTCAATATAAATTGTTCCGGCTTTTATTTCTTTTTCGACTTCAATTTTTGTAGCCTCCATTTTGTCAGATTTCACAGTATCTATCTCTGCCCGTTCACCTTCGTACTTTTTACCGACAATAACTCCGTTGAAAACGTGTAAAGTGCCTCGGATAATTCCATTGCCGTTGACATCAAGTGTTGCCTGCGGGTTAGATGTTCCTATTCCAATAAAACCTGAATTTAAATTTAACATATTGTCTCCGTCAAGTTTCCAGTATTTGTCAAAAAGCGAACTGCTGAAAGTTCCGTCGCCCAATAATATATCATTTGAATTTCCTGTGAATATAATATCAAAAAATCTGCCATCAGGTTTGTAACCAACAATTCCGCCATACAGAGAACCGGCAAAATCAGTTAATGTAAATCCACCAAATACATTAAAATTACCTTCTTTTGTAAGCACCATCCATTTTTGTGAATTGGTATAAAAATTCAAATCTTCAAAATTATTACTACCTAAACGACTGGTTGGAGATAAGTTATTTCCACCTTCCGCGTATTTTTGCCCCGGCTGAGCGAAAATAAAATTATTGCAAAGAAACAGTGAGGCTATTAAAAGCGCTTTACCCCCCCCCTAATGAGTTGCTTAACAGTCTTTTAATGATTTTCATAATTTTTATATTTTGGTTAATATTTAGATAATAGAGTGAGTTGTTTTATAATTACATTTTTTTATTACGGAAGAAGAATAAAAAAGGTTTCGTTTATTTATTGATTTTTACAAACAATTTATCAAACCAATGTCATTCAATCGAATAATATCGATTGGGCATAGGCATTATACCAGAATCAGATTACTATACCGACTGACTATCAAGCAGCTTAAAATACTTCACTTCGTTTGCATTATAACTGATGTTAAGTTGCAGTGGCAGGACTATTCATTGAAACTGTTCCATGCTGCTTGTATAAGAAAGGCAATTTTATGACCGATCAAAGAATAGATTCCGAATCTGTATTATTTTTTTAATAAGTACCTTATTACTATCTTTGATTCAATTTTCATTCAAGAAATTTTATCCGAAAAAAATGATTAAAATCAAATATTTCGTTATTTTATTATTGATTATCACTATTTTATTCGTCGGTTGCAAAATTCAGGAAGTCAATATTGGCGATGTGCAGGGAATTAAATTCAAAGAATTGAACAAACAAGCAGTAAATCTTGAAATTCAAATGCCGATTGAAAATCCTAATAATTTTAAATTTTCTATTACAAAAGTAGATCTGGACATTGCAATTAACAAATCAGAATTAGGAAAAGTTAAAAAAATTAAAAAAATTGTTATTCCGGCAAACTCAAATGAGATACATTCATTTTTAATTGAGGTAGAATATAAAAAGTTAATGGCGGGTACTGTATCTATAATTGGAGGGCTTTTAAAAAACAAGACTGAGTTTAAAATTGATGGTTACATTAAGGTCAGAGCCTTTGGATTTGTGAGTAAAAAAATAAAAATTCATGAAAACAATTCTGTAAAATTATTTGACAAAAAATAATAATTCAAATATTTATGAGCAATATCATTGTACCAATTGATTTCTCTGCCGACTCAATAAATGCACTTGAACATGCTATCATTTTTGCAAAAAAATCAAAATCAAAAATTAAAATGATACATGTAAAAAAGTCCAAAGAATTTCAGGTACCAGACTATTTTAAAGATATTGACCGGTTTTACGGCAATACTGTTGAAGACTATATGGTGACTTTGACGAATAAATATAAAACAAAAGTCACGCTTGAATATGAAATTACTGAAGGAAAAGTTTATAAAGAGATATGCAATAAAGCCTTATTAGATGGCAGTGAAATAATAATAATGGGAACACACGGGATATCCGGCTTTGAAGAATTCTGGATTGGAAGCAATTCATACAGAGTTGTAAATAACGCACTTTGCCCGGTACTTACCATCAGAAATGGCTATTTAAATACTGAAATAAAAAAAATAGTTGTACCGATAGACAGCACAAATGAAACAAATTTGAAAATTCCATATACAAGCAAGGTTGCAAAGTATTTCAATGCAGAAATTCACTTAATATCATTAAATACTTCCAATTCTAAATCTTCGCATGATAAAATCACTGACTCTCAACAAAAAGCATTTGAGCATATTACACGAGACGGAGTAAAATGTATAAGGGACGGATTATTTGGTAGTAATATTACTGAAACAACAATTGAATATGCAATAAATATTGATGCTCAGCTTATATCGATTATGACCGAACAGGTTTACAGTACAAAAAATTTATGGATGGGAAATTTTGCCCAGCAAATGGTTAATCATTCACCTATACCCGTTATTAGTTTTAACTCAACAATTAATTTTTTATGAAACGAGTATGTTCGCTAAACATAACCGATTCGCCTCTAGCGGAGAGCTCAACGAAGTTAAACACGGATAAACCGAGTTTACGTGCTCAGCGGAGTCAAAATTTAACGTACAAGTTTGCCATTGGAGAGCCCATTGGGATTCCTCCGGCCTTTAAAAACACCTGCGAAGCAAGCATTAACAGCTAAAAATAATCAATGAATTAATAAATTATTTACAGATGAGAAAATATATTATAATCAGTGCACTTATTCTAATCGCATTAAGTACATTTTGTCAGGAAAGCGTTAAAGATAATACTTTCATATTTGACAGAATTCAGGAAAATAACAACATTAAAATTCATCAGGATTTTTACATAAAATCATTAGTAAATAAAAATGTAGAAATTAATAAAAAATTTGATGGTATGGATGGTTATAGCATCAGAATATACAGTGCAAGAGGTGCAAATGCAAAAAAATATGCTCTCGATGTAAAAAGTGATTTTATGAAAAAATATCCCATGATTAACAGTGATATGAATTATATTCCTCCAAATTTCAGAGTTTTAGTTGGGAATTTTAGAACAAAAACTGAAGCAGAAAAATTCAGACGTGAAATAATGACAAATTATCCGGGTGCATTTATCGTTAAAGATGTAATAAAATTTCCGGAACTTTAATGTCCCTGAATATTATTTAATACAGATTATGCATTTTTAAAATTATATTTTCTTCTAATTTTAAAACCTATCCACAAAATGAAAAAAATAACAAATACCTCAGAACTAAAAAACATTGCAAAAAAAATAAGGACAAGCATTATCAAAAGTATTGCAGAAGCAGAATCCGGGCATACCGGTGGTTCACTGGGGCTGGCTGATATTTTTACAGTATTATATTTTAATATATTAAATCATAATCCAGAAAATCCAGATTGGGAAGACAGAGATCGTTTAATTCTATCAATCGGACATGTTGTTCCGGTTCAATATGCTGCTCTTGCTCATACAGGTTATTTTCCTTTAGAAGAACTTTTGACACTAAGGAAACTTGGCAGCCGGTTACAAGGTCATCCCGGAAAAGATCATGGATTGCCTGGGATTGAAATATCCAGTGGTTCACTTGGCCAAGGATTATCAGTTGCAGTAGGTCTTGCACTTGCCGCTAAAATTGACAATAAAAAATATTATGTGTATTCAATCCATGGTGACGGCGAATTACAGGAAGGTTCAATCTGGGAAGCAGCCATGAGTGCATCACACCATAAGCTGGATAACATTATTGCAGTTATTGACAGGAATAATCTGCAGATTGACGGGAAAACTTGTAGCGTTATGAATATTGATCCTCTTGATCAAAAATGGAGTTCATTTGGATGGCACGTTATTAAATGTGATGGTAATGATATAAATGAGGTTATCTCCTCTTTTAAACAGGCAAAAGAACATAAAGGGAAACCAACAGTAATTATTGCTAAAACATTGATGGGAAAAGGAGTTAAAAGCATAGAAAACAACTATAAATGGCATGGAAAAGCTCCTTCAAAAGTAGAAATGAATGATTTTATTAATCAGATAAATTTGTAATATTATGATATATAAGATAAAAAATAATATTCCTTCCAGAATAGGCTTTGGTGAAGGATTAAAATTTTTAGGTGGAAAATATAAGAATATTATAGGTTTAGGAGCCGATATCACCGGTTCTGTTAATATGAATTTCTTTGCTGAAGCCTTTCCTGAAAGATTTTTTTCAATGGGAATAGCAGAACAGAATATTGCAGGTGTGTGTGCAGGGCTAGCATTGGCAGGAAAAATTCCGTTTTTTTCAACTTATGGAGTTTTTGCAGCTCTAAGAACGACCGATCAGATTAGAGTTTCTATATGCTATAACAATCTTCCTGTTAAAATAGGTGGTGCTCATGCCGGAATTTCTGTTGGCCCTGACGGAGCTACACATCAGGCACTTGAAGACATTGCTATTATGAGGGCATTACCAAATATGACAGTTCTTTCTCCATGTGATTCTACACAAACATATCTTGCTACAGTTGCAGCAGTTGAACAGGTAAAAGGGCCATGTTATATAAGATTCGGCCGCGAACCAATGCCTGATTTTACTGATATCAATCAGGAATTTACTGTCGGAAAATCGCAGAAATTAATCAACGGGAAAGATGTATTTATAATTGCCACCGGACATATGGTATGGGAAGCAATTGAAGCTGCATATGAACTGAAAAAGATGAAAATATCAGCTGGAGTAATTAACCTGCATACAATAAAACCTATTGATACAAAAGGTATTATTGATGCGGCTAAATCTGCCGGAGCCATTGTCACAGCAGAAGAACATCAGATTGTTGGCGGAATGGGAAGTGCAGTAGCCGAAGTACTGGTAAAAAATTACCCTGTTCCGGTTGAAATGGTTGGTATGAATGATTGCTTCGGTGAATCAGGACAACCTGATGAACTTATGAAAAAATACGGAATGAAATCAGTTGATATTATTAAAGCAGTAAAAAAAGTACTGAATAGAAAATTGAGGTGATAAAATAAAATTCTGGACTTTCAATCTAGTACTTGATATTCAGATAAAAGCATTTATTCTTCGCAAAATGTAAATGAATTCCTTTATGACTCCGTAGGAGTCGAATATTAATAACCCCGTGCAACTGAGCGAAGCGAATGCAGCACGGGATATAGAAAAGTCTGTGATTGATTTTGGCGGAAAATTTGCTTTTTTTGCAAATTTTATGACAAAATTAAAGAGTTTCATTTTGCGAAAAGTCAGTATTCATGAAATTGGTATATGATATCCAAATGCTTGTTGCAGTCTTTTATTTACAACAAATAGTATATCAAGCTTATAACCTGCCTGCAACAACTAATTAAATTTTGAAATGTAAATAATCGGGATTATCGTATATCTCTAACCCTCAACTGCAAAGTGGTTTTTCCCTGAAAATTGTTTTCATCAATAACGTAACAGATATCAAAACCTTCTTCAGATTTAACTATTTCAAGAGAATCAGCCTGATTAAAACAAATTCCTGAATACCTGTTAGAATTGTTTTTTTCGCAGATATCAATTTTCAGATGTTCTTTATTTTGTCCAACCAACTTACTCCATCCAATGTCACGAACGCTTTTAGTACAAAATATCGGACGCATATTTCCAGGTCCAAATGGCTGAAATTGTTTTAAAATTCTGAATAATTTCGGGGAAATATTTGACAACTGAATTTCAGCATCTACATCCATATAGGGAATTAATTGGTCTGGTGTTATAATGGAAGAAACAACTTCTTCGAACTTTTTCTGAAATAAAGGCAGGTTTTCCAGTTTCATAGATAGCCCTGCAGCGTACATATGACCACCATATCCTTCAAGCAGTTCACTACAGGCATCAATAGCCGCATATAAATCAAAACCTTCAACAGACCTTGCTGAACCTGTTGCTAATCCATTAGATTCAGTTAATAAAACAGTTGGGCGATAATAAGCATCCAGTAAACGTGATGCAACAATTCCAATAACTCCTTTATGCCATTCAGGATTGAACAAAACCGTAGTTTTTTTATCAATAAGTTCCTGATTATTCTGAATCATTAAAATTGCTTCCTCAGTAATATTTTTATCATATTCCTTTCTTTCGTTGTTGAAAGTATTGATATTTGTAGCATGTTCAAATGCAACGGTTTCATCATCAGAAACCAGTAATTCAACGGCTGAACTACCTGCTTCAATTCTACCTGCCGCATTAATTCTAGGACCGATTACAAAAACCAGATCATTTATACAAATATCCCTCTCTTCTATTCCGGTAAGTTTTATCAGTGCTTTTAATCCGATTATTGGATTACTGTTTATTTTCTTCAATCCATAATAAGCAAGAATACGGTTTTCTCCGGTTATCGGAACAATATCAGATGCAATACTAACAGCAACCAGGTCAATATACTGGTTCAAACCATCTGTTTTGAGATTATTTTTCTGAATAAATGCCTGTATAAATTTATACCCAACACCACATCCTGAAAGCTCTTTAAAGGGATAACTGCAATCACTTCTTTTTGGGTCAAGAACTGCTACAGCGACTGGAATTTCATCTGCAGGCAAATGGTGATCGCATATAATAAAATCAACACCATTTTGAGTGGCATACTGAACTTTATCATTGGCTTTAATACCACAATCAAGAGCAATTATAAGAGTACAATTATTGGCAACCGCATGATCAATACCTTTTGTAGATATGCCATATCCTTCAAGGTACCTGTCAGGAATATAGTAAGATATAGAAGCTGAGAATTTTTTGAGATAACTGTACATCAAAGCGACTGCTGTAGTTCCATCAACATCATAGTCGCCATAAATCAGTATCTTTTCATTTCCTTCAATTGCTTTATTTAATCTGTCAACTGCAATATCCATGTCCTTCATAAGAAAGGGGTCATGCAAATCAGTTAACTCTGGTCTGAAAAAGGATTTTGCTTTGTCGTAATCCGTTATTCCTCTATTAATAAGAAGGTTCGCAATAATTTTATCAACACCAAGCTCCTGTGATAATTTTTCTGATAATTCGGTATCACCCTCCTGTCTTATTATCCAACGTTTCTTCATTTTATATGGTTTTTAAATCAATTCGATATAGTCAGGATTAAACCTGAATTTCGGGAAATATTTTGTTAATCAATGAGTTTGATTTTTGCATTAAATATTTCTGAAATATTTTTCAAAAGTACTTTTTTTACGTCATTTAATTCTACTTTTCTTCCTAATTCTTTTTCAAGTGACGTAACACCCTTATCAATAAATCCACATGGATTTATCATTGAAAAAAAATTCAAGTCAGTACTGATATTAAAAGCAAATCCATGCATAGTAATAAATTTGCTCACTTTTACCCCGATCGCACATATTTTCCTGACTTTTAAAGGATTATTTGTATCAATCCAGACACCTGTTGCATAATCAAGACGCTCGGCTTCAATATCATAATTCTTAAGAGTTAAAATTATTGAATCCTCTATCAAATGGACATATTCCTTCACTCCCAACTTCATTGACTCCAAATTAATTATTGGGTAGCCAACTATTTGTCCGGGACCATGGTATGTGATGTCTCCTCCCCTGTCAGTCTGATAAAAGTCAATAGCTTTTTCACTCAACATTTTATCATCAATTAATAAATTGTCTGGTTTTCCGCTTTTTCCAAGAGTATATACATGTTTATGTTCGCAAAAAATTAAGTAGTTAAGCGGACTTTTATCATGATTGTTTTTCGACTCTAAAACATCTGCAAACAACTCTTTTTGTTTTTCCCAGGCAATCTTATAATCAATCAGGCCAAGATCTGTATATTTTATTATTGTCATTTATAAAAATAATCTGCAAAGTTAATATATCCGTTATTTCATGGAAACTTTATTGCTTTTAAAAATCTCAATATCCCTCTCGTTTGAAACGAGTGGTTTTTGTTTTGTCGTTTTTAACGAACATATCGATTTTATTGATCGTGGCTTTATTATTTTGAAAAGCAGAGTCAAAGAATCTGAACCATCTGCACCTAGTTATAAACGAGGAGTATTTATAGACCAATAGTGCAGAGAACTAACATAAATTTCAATTAAGTTTCAGCAAATTAAAGAAAATTTATGTAGGTTTGCAAAAAAAACCGGAATGAATCAATTGTTTTTAAGCGAACAGGAAATAACCAGAAGAAATTCTCTGGAAGAAATAAAAAAAGCAGGGATCAATCCATATCCCGCCGAAAAGTATGAAATAACCACTCACGTTGAAGAAATCAGGAATAATTACATTCCTGAAAAAAATAATTTTCAAAACATATCTGTTGCAGGCAGAATAATGAGCCGCAGGATAATGGGATCTGCTTCATTTATAGAAATACAGGACTTCACAGGAAGAATTCAGGTATATATCAACAGGGATTTGATATGTGCAGGTGAAGATAAAAGCTATTATAATGAGATTTTCAAGAAACATCTTGATATCGGAGATATTGTGGGAATTAAAGGCAGTGCATTTATTACACAGGTTGGTGAATTATCTGTAAAGGCAAGTGAATTAAAAATATTAAGCAAGTCATTAAGACCGTTACCCATCGTTAAAGAAAAAGACGGCAAAATCTATGATGCTTTTTCTGATCCGGATCAAAGGTACAGACAAAGATCTCTTGATCTGATTGTAAATCCAAATGTAAAGAACACATTTATTTTAAGGACAAAACTCACTAATTCGATGCGCAATTTTTTAAACAATAAAGAATACCTCGAAGTGGAAACTCCTGTTTTACAACCTTTGTATGGAGGAGCAGCAGCAAGACCTTTTAAAACTCATCATAATACTCTTGATACAACTTTGTACCTTAGAATTGCCAATGAACTATATCTTAAGAAACTGATTGTCGGTGGTTTTGATGGTGTTTATGAATTTGCCAAAGATTTCAGAAACGAAGGAATGGACAGATTTCATAACCCCGAATTTACTCAAATGGAGCTATATGTGGCTTACAAAGATTATATCTGGATGATGGAACTCGTTGAAGAAATGGTAGAAAAAATTGCCCTTGACCTGCACGGAAAAACAGAAATTCAGGTAGGTGAGAATAAAATAGATTTTAAACGGCCATGGAAAAGATTTACTATGTTTGAAGCTATTCAGGAATTTACAGGCATTAATATCTCTGAAATGAATGAGCAACAACTCGTAGATACAGCAAAAATACTTAATGTCGAGACCAACCCCACTATGGGAAAAGGCAAAATAATTGATGAGATTTTTGGATCATGTTGTGAGGGAAAATTAATCCAGCCTACTTTTATAATGGATTATCCTGTAGAAATGTCACCACTGGCAAAAAAACACAGATTAAAAGAAGGACTGGTTGAAAGATTTGAAGCTATCTGCAACGGTAAAGAAATATGTAATGCATATTCTGAATTAAATGATCCTGTTGATCAGCGTGAACGATTTGAGGGACAATTGCTTCTCGCAAAAAGAGGAGACGAGGAAGCAATGATGCTTGATGAAGATTTTCTAAAATCATTAGAGTACGGAATGCCACCAACATCAGGATTAGGAATAGGAATTGACCGGCTGACAATGATTATGACAAATTCTCATTCAATTCAGGATGTGATTTTCTTTCCTCAGATGCGTCCCGAAAAAAAGATACTGATTGACTCAAAAGAAAAATATACAGAAAAAGGAATTCCTGAAGAATGGGTTGAAATTATTCAAAAATCAGGTTACATGACAATAAATGATTTAATAGATGTTAACCCTAATAAATTGCATATGGAATTATGCGGAATGAATAAAAAAAACAAATTAGGATTGACTAATCCGACAAATGAAGAGGTTAAAAACTGGATTGAAAATATTTAATGACTCAGGACAAAAAAATAGCCGTAATTGGTGACGGTAGTTGGGCTACTGCTTTAATAAAATTACTCAGCAATCACTCAAATAATGTTTTATGGTATATCCGCGAAAAAAGCATATCAGAATCAATTAAAAATTTTCAAAGAAATCCATTGTACCTTAGTTCAGTAAAAATTGATCTTGCAAAAATTTCTCTGACAAATGAGATAAAGGATGTTGATGACTTTGCAGACATAATTATTTTTGTTGTTCCATCTGTATATTTTTTAGGAACAGTTGAAAAATTAAATTTTGAATTATTAAAGGATAAAATAATTATTTCAGCAATTAAAGGGATAATTCCTGAAAATAAAATGATCATTTCTGATTATTTTGCATCGCGGAATTTAAATCAGGATAAATATTTTAATATATCAGGTCCCTGTCACGCTGAAGAAGTTGCATTGGAGAGATTGTCATATCTGACTATTTCAGGAAAAAACCAGGTTTTGTCAGGCGACATTGCCGGCCTGCTTTCCTGCCGCTATATTAATACAACCATTGGTAATGATGTTAAAGGGATAGAATATACTGCTACAATGAAAAACATTTATTCAATTGCAGCAGGAGTATGTAAAAGTCAGGGATTTGGTGATAATTTTCAGGCAATTCTTTTATCGAATGCAATCAGGGAAATGAAAAAATTTCTTGATATAATAGATCTGAATGACAGAAATATATTGTCAAGCGTATATATAGGTGATCTTGCAGTTACGATGTATTCCCAATTCAGCAGAAACAGGAATCTCGGATTAATGCTTGGGAGCGGCTATTCAGTCAAATCTGCACAACTCGAAATGAATATGATTGCAGAAGGATATTATGGCACAAAAAGTATTAAAAGCATTGCCACTGAAAAAGGAATTGATCTGCCAATTGTTAACGCAGTTTATAATATTTTGTATGAAGGAATTTCTCCTTTTATAGAAATCAGTCTTTTAACCGAAAAACTTAATTAAAATGAAGAACTTAACTCTTACAATCGAAAATGTTTTCCCTTTTGTGAATAAAAACAATGTTTTTAAAGATTCTGAAAAAGCACTTTCGTGCCTTAAAAATCTTCATGACAAAACAGGAAAGGGTAATGATTTTCTAGGCTGGCTGGATTTACCATCCGGAACTGATATTGCTGACATAAAAAAAATAGAAAAAATTGCCGGAGACTTTCAGGATAAGGCAGAAATACTGGTTGTAATTGGCATAGGTGGTTCATATCTGGGAGCAAAAGCGATTATTGACGCATTATCAAATAATTTCTCTCATTTAGTAAAAAATAGAAAGTTCCCTGTGGTTATTTTTGCAGGAAACAACATCAGCGAAGATTATCATTACGAACTACTTGAATTGCTGGATAATTATAATTATGCCATTTCAATGATTTCAAAATCAGGAACAACAACAGAGCCTGCTGTTGCATTCAGATTACTAAAGCAGCATATTGAAAAAAAATACGGAAAAGCAGAAGCTGTAAAACGAATTGTGGCAATTACTGATTCACAAAAAGGTGCATTAAAACAACTTTCAATTTCAGAAGGATATAATACTTTTAATATTCCTGATGATGTTGGTGGAAGATATTCTGTTCTTACTCCCGTTGGATTATTCCCTATTGCTGTTGCCGGATATAACATAGAAAAGCTCATGGAAGGTGCAAAAAGCATGGAAATGCTTTCAAAATCTGCTGATGTTAATAATAATCCGGTTATTTTGTATTCTCTGGCAAGAAATTCACTTTATAAAAGTGGAAAACTTATAGAGATACTCGTTAATTATGACCCCAGACTGCACTTTTTATCAGAATGGTGGAAGCAGTTATTTGGAGAAAGCGAAGGTAAAGAAGGAAAAGGAATTTTTCCGGCAAGTGTTGATTTTACTTCAGATCTTCATTCAATGGGACAATACATTCAGGAAGGAAACAGAATTCTTTTCGAAACGGTATTATCAATAGAAGAAACTCATAAAGAATTACATATTCCATTAGATGCTGATAATCTTGACAAATTAAATTTCCTATCAGGAAAAAGAATGGATGAAGTTAATAAAAAAGCAGAACTTGGAACTTTGATGGCTCATGTTGAAGGCAATGTTCCTAATATAAAAATCAGTATTCCTAAACTTGATGAATTTTATTTAGGTCAGTTGATTTACTTTTTTGAAAAATCATGCGCTTTAAGCGGATATTTGCTTGATGTAAATCCTTTTGACCAACCGGGTGTTGAGGCTTATAAGAAAAATATGTTCGAACTGCTCGGGAAACCGAAATAAAGTGTATTTACCAATATTATATTTTTACTTTTATTAAGAAATTGCTTTGAATTTCTTCTGTAAAAGAATAATTTTCAATGGTCAGAAGGAACCATACATGATTTTTCATTAAGGTTTTTGTGATTTAAAAAAATCATGTAGGTTTGTTGATAAATGTTTTTTCTCTTTGTGTGAATTAGTGCCTTGGTGTCTTAGTGGCTATTTTTTTTGCCACAAAGGCTTAAAGACACAAAGATTCACTAAAATATAATAGTCTTAATTATAATTATTTATATTATTTCAAAACAATTTCTAAGAAATCCTTAATTTTCTTTTTTTAACAATTCCTCTAACAAAGAGCCAAATACTTAATATTGTACAAACAAGAAAAACATATAATACTACCTGATCTACGAATTTTTCATTCAAATTTATTCCTGTAAGTTCCTGAATTAAAAAATGTATATATGAATTGGATTTAATTGGTTTTCCAAGGTAAAATCTGATCTGCCAGTGCCAGTCTGTACAAAAGCAATATCCCCAACCGTACCAGATTCCTGCAATAAACCAGGAAAGCGCTGTCAGTCCGATTGTTATCAGATGATATATTCTTGTTTTTTTCCATATCCATCCAACTATATTAAAAAGCGTAAAAACCGTATGGAAAAAAATGAAAAAGTAATCCAGAAAAACTGCAATTGAATGATTCAGCATTTTCAGTTTATTTTTATACCCATTACTAAAACATCATCGATTTGAGAATTTGATTCAATCCACTCATTAAAAGTCTTATTAAGAATATTTTTTTGCTTAGCCATAGATTGGCTTTGTATTTCGATAAGTTTATTTTTTAATCCGGTTTTTCCAAATTTTCTGTTATTTGGTCCTCCGAACTGATCATTATATCCATCGGAAAAAATATAGATTTTATCTTCAGAGAGTATGGGTATTTTATGATTTGTAAATGACACATTTGCTTTATGAAAAATGCCTATAGGCATTTTATCGGCAGAATATTCAATTATTTCATTATTTCTTAATATCCATAGTGGATTATTAGCGCCTGCATAATGCATTATTTTTTTCTTCTCGTTTATTATACAAAGAGCTATGTCCATACCGTCCTGAGCTTCACCATCCCTGCCTGTCTGATGGAGAGAATTTATTACATATTGCTTTAGTTTATTAAGAATTTCATGAGCATCAAGAGAGGTGTCTTTATTTACAATTTCGTTTAAAAAAGCTATCCCCAACATGCTCATAAAAGCACCCGGAACTCCATGCCCGGTACAATCGACTGCTGCAAAAATTTTATCATCTCCCTGCTCGGTAGCCCAGTAAAAATCACCACTAACAATGTCTCTTGGAAGAAAAAGAATAAAATGCTCCGGCAAACTCTTTGTTACATGTTCCTCAGGAGCAAGTACTGCTTTTTGTATTTTTTTTGCATATCTGATACTGTCGGTCATCTGGTTGTTGGTTTTCAACAATTGATCCTTTTGTCTCTCAATTTCATCTCTTTGAGTAGCTATTTCCTCGTTTTGCTGATTTAGTTCTTCGTTTTTTTCCTGAATTTCTTCCTTTTGCATTTTTATAAGATTGAAGGCTTGTTTTTTCAAGCGATATGCCCTAAAAACGATAATCATTAATATAAGAAATAATAAAAACCCACCGGATATTGCATATAAAATTATATTTCTGATCTTCTGATCTTTTTTCAGTAGCTCTATTTCTTTTTCCTTTTTTTCAGTTTCATATTTAGCGCGGTATTGTTCCAGTGCTTTTTGACTTTGTTCATTAAAAATAGAATCTTTAACATCAGAATACATTTCGTAATACTCAAAAGCTTTTTTATAATTACCTTGTTTTTTATACGTCTTATAATATGCTTGATATGTTATTTGAACAAGATCCAGATAGTTATTTGCCCTACAAATTTCCAAACATTTTTCATACATATCATATCCTTTTTGAAATTCTCCCAATTTCAGAGCATATGTAACACCAAGATTAATCTGATAAGTGGCGGCATCTCTGATATTGTTGAGTTTAATACTCAAATCAATTGCTTCATGAAAATAAAATAATGCTGAATCATATTCTTCTTTCTTAAAAAAGATCAATCCTATGTTATTAATAAATGGGGCTATTGATGATTTATTGCTAATTTCCAGGTCAATCTTAACAGCTCTCCTGAAAAGTGGTAATGCAACATCCATATCTCCCATATAAAAATAAGCCAACGCAAGATTGTTATAGTCTATTGCAAGATTATTAAATCTATTCAAAATACTATCGATTTTTATTGCTTCAAGGTAGTGTTCAATAGCTTCATCATATTTACCATAGTTAAAATATATCATTCCTATATTATTGTAATTATTGGCCAAACTGGGTAAATAATTAAGTCTTTTATTAATGTCAAGTGCCTTGTCATAAAAAATCAGCGATTTTTCATAATCTGCACGCCCCTCATAGATCATTCCGATGAAATTATAACTTGCTGCAATGTTGGTGTCATTTTTCAGAAGAATATTAATGTCCAAAGCCTTTTGATAACACTCAATTGATTCATCATATAGGCCTTTATCATAATAAATATCTCCCATTATGTTTAATGCAATAACTTCAGAATTTTTATCTTCATTACTAACAGCAAGGTTATATGCTTTTTCAGCATAGGAAAAGCTCGAATCAGCATTTATTTTTGTGTAATGATCAGAGATTTTAATATATAATTGAACTTGATTTTTAGAAACAGGAATAAGTTTTATAAGACTATCAATTGACTTATTAACTGATTTTGCCGAAATCAATAGGGATGAAAAAAATAAAGCAATAAAAATTAATGGAATTCTCATTAATAATATTTTTAAAATTACTTTTTTTAACGAATAATGCAGATAAAAG